>NZ_JBYTAH010000019.1:0-93426 GCF_058787975.1 Cupriavidus sp. FW305-26 | reverse complement strand
CTCTGTGTGGACCCGAAGGTCCTCGCTCTTTCGAGCGGTCGCTCACTCTCAGAAAACTGACTGACCAGATCCGAAGACCCAGTCACGTTTTGCTGTGCGAGCACTGTATAACTTGAGAAGCAACACTGTCCGAAGACAGCGGCGTCCGCTACCCAGCGCCCACACTTATCGGTTGTTTGGTTGTTAAAGAACTTCGCCGCCGGCTTTGCCGTTCAGCGCCGCTGCGTTGTCTGCAGCAGAGAAACGAGATTATGCAGAGCTTTCTTCGTTTCGTCAACCGTTTCAGCATCTTTTTTTGCTGCGGTCAGCGCGCCAACTTCGCTGCGCCAACCATCCCGGTCGACCCCGCAACCCTTGCTGCGTCTGCTTTGCAGCGCTGCGTTGTGTTGCGAGGGGGCGAATATTAAGGGACCGCAGCGGGGTTGGCAAGGGGTATTTCGAAAAAAAGCCAACCCACCTGAAAAAGGCACTCCAAGCCACTCCAGCTCTCGGCGGGCGCTACTTATAGAATGGCTGTTCCGGCCCACCGGGCCACTCTTTATAGATGGGGACGTTTGATGACTATCCAAGCGACCTGGCAACCAAGCCAGGGCAACAGCATCTGCCACCTGACCAACGGGACTGCCGAGTGGCAAGCCGACCTGGATGCATCCGCCGGCGGCGACACCCAATACCCGAACCCGCATGACCTGCTGGATTCGGCCCTGGCCGCCTGCACCACGCTGACTTTGCAGCTGTACGCCAAACGCAAGGGCTACGCCATCACCGAAGTCCATGTATCGGTCGGTCATGAAGAGGCCAACGGGACCTACACCATGAACCGGGAGGTCAAGGTCAGCGGCGAGCTCACGCCCCAGATCCTGGATGACCTGCTCCGCGTGGCGAATCGCTGCCCGGTGCACAAGACCTTGTCGGGACAGTTTTCCATCCAGACGTCGATTGCCTGACCCACCCTGGCAAGATCACGCCGCTATTGTCACCTCAAATGATAATCGTTATCATTTGATGACTCAGGCTGTGACACGTCCTGAGTCAGCAAATGGGTTCACCGGACACGGACGTGTCCGGTCTTTTCTTTCCGGCGACCTACCGTCGCGGCGGCCCCGTTCCGGCCGATTCCCTCCTGCCCGATGTCATCGCCCTGACGCACGTGGTGCGATACCGTACCTGGCGTGGACCAGGCGCGTGCCCCACCCGTTCGAGGGGCATCCTGCCCCGGTGTGTTGGCTGGCCCACCAAGGTTTCGTCGCTTTCCGGGCAAACCGGCGCCGTACGCTTTATCTGCCATGCACCGCAGGCTTACCATGAACGGATAGCAGAACAAGTAGAAGGCGCCAACAGAAAGCGCCGATACATCGAAGCGAGCGGGGGGATTCCTTGACCAACTTCATCGAAGCGTATTGCGCGCAGGTTCGGCTTGCGGGCGCAGTCGGCGTGATCGCCAAACCGGTTGTGGTGGCACAGGACGGCACCTACGCCATGCACTACGTGCCCTGCGAATACCTGAACCCCCAGGCACCCCTGGTGCTGGTCAGCACCACGCCCGGCCACGCCCATGTGCGGCTGGCCGCCGCCGTCACCGAAGAACTGATGCGCGCCCATGCACCCGGCCGCGTGATCCAGCGCGAGAACAAGCGGCGCGTCGAACTGGGCGGCAAGCTGGTGCGGCCCAACCTGATCCGCATGCTCGACCACTTCCGGGTGCCCGAACTGGTCGGCCTGCCGCACGCCGCGGCATTGTGGAACGATGGGTTCGAGCGCCTGCAACCGCTTGCCTTGCTGCCGCATGCCACCACGCGGCGCGGTCTGGCGTTCGACGGACCGCTGGAAGAACTGCTGGAGACCCCGATGCTGCGCGAGGTATTCGAAGCGCGGTTCCTGGGCGCCGTGCGCCAGATGCGCACGGATGCGCTGTACATCGCGCTGGGCCGTACCGCCTGGGCAGGGCTGCGGCATGCAGTCAGCCGCCGGCTGCTGGCAAAGCACCAACTGCTGGGGATGATGCCAGTGCCAGCGCGCGCCGGCAGCATGGTGCGCTACTTCCTGCGCGAGATCGCCGCCAGCGACCTGTCGGCCAAGGATCCGGTGCGCCATCGCGTGGCCTGGCTCGATGCCGCCCATGCCGAGCTGGAAGCCAGCGTGCGCAAGCTGCGCGCTGCCATCCGGCCGGACCCGCACACTGCCTACCTGATCGCGTAAGCGATCACTCGCCTCCATGACTGTGCTCGACAGACCCCACCGAAGTGGGGTCTCGGCGATCCATGCTGTGCCGATAACGTCTCCTGAGGCATCTGACACGCCTCGCATTCCCGATTTTTAGCGGCCCCGCGTGGGCCGCGATTTTTTTGGGAATCGCCAAATGGCGTCGCCCGGTCAAGCAGCTACGCCGGTGGCGGCGTCTGCCCCACGCTTCGCCGCAGCGCATCCGATACCTGCGCCATCAGCGCGGCGGCGTCATCGACCGCGCGGCCGCTGGCCAACAATGCCTCGAGCACACTGACGACCTTGCCCGCGTCATAGTGCCGGCCGCTGTCGATGGCCGCTTCGAACGCATTGGCGCGCGCGTTGATCTGCACGGGGCCGGCGCTGACCAGCAGCACCGCATGGGCCAGCACCAGGTGGCGCTGCCCGTCGGCCGTTTGCATGGCCGCGGGTGCGCGCCGCCAGTACTGCGCCGTGCCGGCGATCTTGCGCGCGGCTTCGGGCGGGCCCCAGGCCAGGTTGTAGCGGCCGTCGCAGAAGGAGCCGGCCACCGCCTGCCAGTGCGTGTCGACGCCCAGCGATTGCAGCGCGTCGCCGATGACCTCGCACAAGTGCAGGTAGACCGCGTCGCTGCGCGCGCCCGGCGGCTGTTCCACTGTGTAGGCCAGGCTCAGGTTGAGGATGCCGGGGCCCTGCGGCACCAGCCCGCCGCCGGACATGCGCAGGAATACCGGACATCCCTGCTGCGCGAAGTCGGCGCGCGCGGTTTCCAGCGCGGCATGGCGCAGGTAGGTGCGCGGCACCACCAGCGACAGCGGCGCCTCCCACAGCTGCGCCACCTGCCGGCCTTGTGCCGCGAGGTCGAGCAAGGCCAGCTCATCCTGCAGCGGGTCGCTGCCCGCCTGCCCGGCATGGGCCGCATCAATAAATTCAAACGGCATGGGATGGCACCAACCTCCGGATAGCAACGTGCCGAGTCTAGCAACACTAGGCATTGAGCGCATCGAAGTACGCCAGCGCCTTCGACGCGTACATGGCGCCGGGTCCGCCACCCATCTCGATATTGATGGCCAGCACTTCGGCGAGCTGCTCGCGCGTGGCGCGATGGCGCAGCGCCTGGCTGGTGTGGAACAGCACGCAGTCGTCGCAGCCCTTCTGCACCGCCAGCGCGACGGCAATCAGTTCCTTGACGGCGGCGGGCAGGCTGCCGTCCTGCGTGGCGGCCTTCATCACGCCCTGGAAGGCGCTCATGGCGGCGGGCTGGGCCTGGCCGAGCGCACCGAATTGCCTGTTGATCTCGGTCAGGCGGGTCTTCAGGTCTGTGGTCATGAGGTCTCCTGTCTTGAATTGGAACAAGGCGAGCTGGCCGAGCGGATGGCGCCCTGGGCGGCGCCATCCGCGCGCGGCATCAGCCGCCCAGATGCTTCTTCAGCAGCGCGTTGAAGTCATTGGCCTTCTCCATCTGGCTCATGTGGCCAGCATCGGCAAAGACCTTGACGGTTGCTCCCGGCGGCGCGGCTTCAGCGTGCGCGGCCGGGATGATCTGGTCCTGACCGCCCCACACCACCAGCACGCGCTTGCCGCTGTTGGCCAGCCGCTGGCCAGGCTGCTCGCTCTGGCGGCCGCCGCCGAAGAGTCCCTGCCCCAGCGCCGTCAGCGCCTCGGTGACGCCGTCCAGCCGCTTGTAGCGCAGCAGGTCGTCCAGCATCTGGCGGCTGACCAGCCCCGCGTCGGCGAACAGCAGTTCGACCACGGGCTTGAGCTCGCGCCGGGACTGGGCACTGACGAAGCCTTCGGTATAGCCGCTGTTGACGGCGTCGCCAAAGCCCACCGGCGACACCAGCGCCACCGACAGCACCCGCTGCGGTGCATCCACGGCCAGTTGCGCCGCCACGCCGCCGCCCATCGAATGGCCGACCACATGCGCCGCCTCGATCCCGGTCTCGTCCATGAAGCGCGCTACAAAGCCGGCCATCTGCGCCAGCGTCGTGCCCGCGAGCCGCGGCGACGACTGTCCGTGGCCGGGCAGGTCGAGCGCCACCACGGTGTACGCGTCGGCCAGGGGATCGAGGTTGAACAGCCAGTTGTCCAGGTCTCCGCCAAATCCGTGGATGAAGAGCACGGTTTCGGCGCCGCCACCCTTGCGGGCATAGCGGACCCGGATGCCGTCGACGTCGGCAAACTGGTACGCGGCAGCGGCGTCCTCTTCGCCAGCGTCGTCCGCCGGCGTTTCATAAGCCGCGACATAGTCATCGATTTGCGCATCGCTCACCTCCGCAGGTGCCAGCACGCCCAGCAGCGCCTTCACCGGCAGCACGTCGCCGGCCTGCGCCACCTTGCGGCGCAGCGTGCCGGCGTCGGGCGCCTCCACCGCATTGGCGATCTTATCGGTTTCCACATCCAGGATCGGCAGGCCCACGGTAATCTCGGTGCCTTCGTCGACCAGCCACGCATTGACCGTGCCTTCCTTCATCGACAGGCCCCACTTGGGCATCACGATCGGGATAATCGTGGGGGAAATTTCGGTTGCCATCAGTGCTTGCCTCCCTTCATGGTCTTGCGCGCGGCGGCCGCGATCTGCGCGGCGCTGGGGATGTACAGGTCCTCCAGCGTCGGCGAGAACGGCACCGGCGTGTGCGGCGGGCACACCATCTCGATGCCGGCCTTGAGCGCGCCGAAGGCTTGCTGCGCAACCTGCGCGGAGATATCGGTGGCGATATTGCAGCGCGGGCTGGCCTCGTCCACCACCACCAGGCGGCCGGTGTTCTCGACCGACTCCAGCACCGTGTCCATATCCAGTGGCGAGAGCGTGCGCAGGTCCACGATCTCGGCCTCGATGCCCTCCTTGGCCAGCGTTGCCGCCGCTTCGAGCGCGCGATGCACCATCAACCCGTAGGTGACGATCGACACGTCCTTGCCGTCGCGCACGATATTGGCCTCGCCGAACGGGATCGCGTAGGCGCCTTCGGGCACCTCGCCTTCCAGGCCGTACAGGTTCTTGTGCTCGCAGAAGATCACCGGGTCGTTGTCGCGGATCGCCTGGATCAGCAGGCCCTTGGTGTCGTACGGCGTGGACGGGCACACCACCTTCAGGCCGGGGATATGCGTGAACAGCGGCGTCAGCATCTGGCTGTGCTGCGCGGCTGCGCGAAAGCCCGCGCCGACCATCGCGCGGATCACCACCGGCGTCTCCGCCTTGCCGCCGAACATGTAGCGGAACTTGGCCGCCTGGTTGAAGATCTGGTCGAAGCAAACGCCCATGAAATCGATAAACATCAGCTCGGCGATCGGGCGCATGCCGCAGGCCGCGGCGCCGATGGCGGCGCCCACGTAAGCGGATTCAGACAGCGGCGTGTCCAGCAGCCGGTCGCCGTGCTTGGCGTAAAGGCCCTTGGTCACGCCCAGCACGCCGCCCCAGGCGTCCTTCTCGCCGTCCGCGCCGGCGCCGCCGACGATATCTTCGCCCAGCATGATGACGCTGGGGTCGCGGGTCATTTCCTGGTCGATCGCCTCGTTGATCGCCAGCTTGATGCTCAGTTTGCGAGCCATGGTTTGTCTCCTGATATTGGGTTAGCGCGTGGCGGATCAGTAGCTGACGTAGACGTCGGTGAGCAGGTCTTCGGGACCCGGCTGCGGCGCGGCCTTGGCTTCCTGCACGGCATGCTCGATCAGCGCGGCGACCTCGCGGTCGATGGTGTCGAGTTCTTCGCGAGCGACCACTCCCGCCTGGGTCACGGCGCGGCCAAACAGCTTCAGGCAATCCTTGTTGGCGCGGATGTCGTCGAGTTCGCCGGCGGCGCGGTAGGTCTGCGCATCGCCCTCGAAGTGGCCATAGAAGCGGACCATCTTGCATTCGAGCAGCGACGGCCCGCCGCCTTCGCGCGCGCGCCGGATCACTTCGCCGGCCGCTTCATGGACGGCGAAGAAATCGGTGCCGTCCACCGTCACGCCCGGGATGCCGAAGCCGGCGGCGCGGTCCACGTAGCTGTCCACCGCGGTGCCGTAATCGCGCGAGGTCGATTCGGCATAGCCGTTGTTCTCGATCACGAAGATCACCGGCAGGTTCCAGACCGCGGCCAGGTTCAGGCTTTCCAGGAAAGTGCCCTGGTTGGAGGCGCCGTCGCCGCAGAAGGTGATGCCGACCTCGCCCTTGCCGCGGAACTTGGCAGCCAGCGCGGCGCCGCAGATCAGCGGCGCGCCTGCGCCCAGGATGCCGTTGGCGCCCATCATGCCCTTGGACAGGTCGGCGATATGCATCGAGCCACCCTTGCCATTGCACGAGCCGCCCTTCTTGCCGTAGATCTCCTTCATCATCGCCACCGGATCGACGCCCTTGGCAATGCAATGGCCGTGGCCGCGGTGTGTGCTGGCGATGCGGTCGCCATCGTTCAGGTGGTGCAGAATGCCGACGCCCGCGGCTTCCTCGCCCGCGTATAGATGGACGAAGCCCGGGATGTCGCCGCGCCCGAAGTCCACGTGCAGGCGTTCTTCGAAATCGCGGATGGTGCGCATCTTCCGGTACACCGTCAGCAACGTCTCCTTGTCGAGCGGCAGCGCGGCGGAATCTTGAGAAGCTCTGGCTGTCATGTCTGTCTCCTTCGTTTTCAGGTGTTGCACTTCAAGAAAGGGGAAAAGCGGGCGGACGCGGTGCCCGCGCGTCATCCCACCGCGGCGGGCTGCGGCAGGCTGCGCATCAGGTGGTGGCGCGCGGCATGGCGCATGCAGGCCGCGACGTCGATGCTGCGAAAGGCGTGGTCATGCAGGGTGACCGTGACTTCGTCGTCCGGGCCGAAGGCCAGCTCGCGCTCTCCGTCCAGCGCGACAATGCCGCTGCGCTGGCGCACGCGATGGGGCCGGCCGTGTTCGAGCCGCTGCCAGCCGGCCACCGGCACGGTGCACATCAGGCCGGGTGCGATCGGCGCGCACAGGTCGAATTCGCCTTCGCCGGGCGCGGCCAGTTCGATCGCGAGGCCGCCCTCCTCACGCCGGCCCACCGGCTCCAGCAGCCCGGCGATGGATGACAGGCCGATGGCCTCGGGGTCGGCAAAGGACACGTAGACGGCGGCAAGCGTGTCGGTCTTCCACAGGGCGCGCGCGCCGATGAAGTGCTCGTGCGAGATCACCGCATCCACCAGCGCAATATCGCGGCGAAAGCCGCCGTTGCCGTCACGGATGACGATGTCGAGCCGCTTGTTCGACGCCAGCGCCTGCGCAGGAGGAATGCGGCCCGTGGCATAGAGGCCGGTTGCCAGCCCGATGATGGTGGGCTCGCGCATTTCGGGGTAGGCATTGTTGGTGCCGGTCGACAGGCCCGCGATCGGCACCGCGCCGCACTCGCGCACCACCGCGCGGTGGGTGCCGTCGCCGCCCAGCACGATGATCGCGGCCACGCCCGCATCGGCCATGCAGCGCGCGGCGCGCAGGGTGTCGTCGACGCGCGCGGTGACCGGCATGTCGAGGTAGTCGACCGCGGGCAGGCCCGAGTCCGGCCCCTGCCGGCGTGCCAGGTGCCGCGCCAGCATGACGCGCAGGCCTTCGCGGTCGGGCATCATCAGCACGCGCTCCACGCCGCAGGAGGCCAGCGCGGCCAGCAGGCGCAGCACGATATTGACGCGGTCGGCCAGCTGCAGGCTGTTGGCGTTGGCGATCACACGACGGATGTCGCGCGCGGAAATCGGGTTGGCGATGATGCCGACCACTGGCGCGATCTGCGCGCTGGCGCCTGCTGCGTGCCCCATTGCCTGTCTCCTGTTGTCGTTGTCTTGCCAGGCGTATTTGCAATGGCTGTGCCAGTGCGCGCAGGCAGTGAAAACAGCGGAAACAGGGGTATCAGCGGGTCGGATCCGAGGGATTACCCCGAGACGGCAGGGCAAAAACAACGCTGCGCTGTGACAGGTGTCACAGCGCAGGTGTACAGGGGATGGACAACCGTATCGCAAGGACGGCGCGCGTGCGCCCCGTGCTGCCTGCCGGCTTATGCGTCGGTGGGCTCCGGGCCGCCGTCGCGCCGGTTGGGCGACTGGATGCCGTAGCGCTCCATGCGCCGGTACAGCGTCATGCGGCTGACGCCGATCTGCCGCGCCACGGCGCTCAGGTTCCAGCCGGACGCGCGCAGGTATTGCATCAGCAGCATGCCTTCCGGCGGCAACTGGTGCGGGTCGAACGGTGCGGCAGCGGGTGACTGGGCGGGCCCTGGCTGCGGCAGGGCGGCGGACGGTGCGGGTCCCGCCAGGCTGTCAGGCAGGTCCGGCACATCGATATAGCCGTCGGCGCAGACCGCGCGCGCGTACTCCAGCACGTTGCGCAGTTCGCGCAGGTTGCCAGGCCAGCGGTGGCGGTGCAGCCGCTCGCGTGCCGCGGGCGACAGCGTGATCTCGCCGCCCTCTGCGCTCCCTTCCTGCAGCAGCTTGCGGACCAGCCAGTCCAGGTCGGTACGCGCACGCAGCGGCGGCAGCGTAAAGCGCGCGCCGTTGAGGCGGTAGTACAGGTCCTCGCGGAAGCGCCCGTCGGCCACCAGTTGCTCCAGGCTGTGGTGCGTGGCGGAAATGACCCGCAGCCGCACCGGCACCGGCCGCGCGGCGCCAACAGGCAGCACTTCGCCCTCGGCCAGCACGCGCAGCAGCCGCGACTGCAGCTCGCGCGGCATGTCGCCGATCTCGTCCAGGAACAGCGTGCCGCCGTCGGCCTCCTGGATCAGGCCGCGCTTGCCGCGCGGGCCTGCGCCGGAGAAGCTGTTGGGCAGGTGCCCGAACAATTCGCTTTCAATCAGTGTTTCAGGGATCGCCGCGCAGTTCACCGCTACGAACGGCCCGCCGCGGCGCGCGCTGGCAAGATGCAGCGCCTTGGCCAGGAACTCCTTGCCGCTGCCGGTCTCGCCGTGGATCAGCAGGTTGATCGGCGAATCGACCAGGCGCGCCGCGCGCTGCAACTGCAGCTGCAGCGCGGCATCGCCGCCGGTCAGCGCCGCCAGGGCATCCGGCATCGCCACCTGCGTTTCGGCGGGCGGCGCCTGCCAGCGCAGCGCGGGCGGCAGCACGCTCAGGTACAGCAGGCCGCCGCTGCGGGTCAGCGCCACCAGGCGCTGCTCGCTCGGGCGCGAATAGACATAGTGGCCCAGGTCCTCCAGGCGCGCGTCGAACAGCGTCTCGAACCGCTGGCCCAGCACGGTGGCGCCCGGTGCGCCACCCAGCTCGCCTTCCAGCATCAGCCTGGCGCGGTGGTTATGGCCGACGATGCGGCCCGCCTCGTCCAGCGCCAGCAGGTATTCGGGATTGACGTCGACGAACTCCGGCGCCACGTTCAGCTTCAGGATCCAGTCGCGGCGGTGCGCGCGCAGGAAGTTGGCGTTCTCGATATGCGCGGCGTAGATGCGCACCATCTGCAGCGCCAGCCCCTGGCTGTCCTTGGCCTGCGGCGAGGTCAGCGCGGAGATGTCGAGGATGGCGTGCAGGTTGCCGTGCGTGTCGAACAGCGGCGCGGCGGTGCAGGTCAGTGGGATATGGGTGGCGTCGAAATGGTCGGCCTGGTGCACCGTCAGCGCCTGGCCCGTGGCCAGGGCGGTGCCGACCGCGCAGGTGCCGGCGCCGCTCTCGCTCCACTCGGCGCCCAGGTACAGGCCCGCGTGGCGCAGCGCGGCATCGCTGCGGGCCTCGCCGATATAGTCGACGGTCACGCCCTGCGCATCGGTCAGCAGCACCACATAGCCCAGGCCCGCCACTTGCCCATACAGGCTCTGCAGGCCGTGGCGCGCGATGCGCGCGAAGTCGTCGATGCGTTCCTGGTGTTCGCGCAGGCGCGGCTGCGGCAGGATGCGCGCCTCCTGCATGCGCGACGGATCCAGGCCGTACTGGTGCACGCAGCGGCGCCATGAGTTCTGGATGATGGCGTCGTGCGCGATCCGGTCCGCAAGCACGGCCGGCGGGGCAAGGTATGTGGTGGCCTGGACCACCGTCTCGATGTGCTCGCGTTGCCGCAGGTCCATCGCTGTCTCCTGTCGTCGCTGCCGTCGGCCCCATGTTTCGGATGGGGCGGTGGATCGTGCGAACTGTCGGGCGCGTGCTGCGGGAGCCGCGCCTCTCTCGGTCTCGGGCCTTCTAATGTATCCGAGCGGATCGGCCGGGCGCAAACAGGATTCGCGGCGCGCCGGCGGGCACACGCCGCAAGTGCGGCGCACGCCATACCGGAGCATCGCAGGCGCTCAGAGCGCTGATGAGGTCTTCAGGCTGCGCGCCGCATCGGCAGCGATGGCGAACGAGCGCAGGCGTGCCTGGTGGTCATGGATCTGCCCGGTCAGCATCAGCTCATCCGGGCGCAGGTCATCGACAAAGCGCTGCATGCCGGCACGCACGGCGTCGGGATCGCCCACTACCGAGCACGCCAGCGAGCGGCGGATATGATCGGCCTCGCTCTCGGTCCACAGCGCTTCGATATCGTCCACCGGCGCGCGCAGCTGCCCCGGAGTGCCGCGCACCAGCGCCAGGAACTGCTGCTGCAGCGAGCTGAACAGGCGGCGCGCCTGGTCGCCGGTCTCGGCCGCGAACACGTTCAGGCCCAGCATCACATAGGGCCGGTCCAGCGCTTCGGAGGGCCGGAAGGTGCGCCGGTACAGGTCCACCGCCTGGCGCATGAAGCCCGGCGCAAAGTGCGAGGCAAAGGCGAACGGCAGGCCCATCGCCGCCGCCAGCTGCGCGCTGAACAGGCTCGAACCCAGCAGCCAGATGGGCACCTTGAGCCCGGCGCCGGGCACCGCGCGCAGGCGCTGGCCGGGGCGCACGTCGTCGAAATAGGCCTGCAGTTCTTCCACGTCCTGCGGGAAGGTATCGGCGCTGTCGGCCGACAGGTGGCGGCGCAAGGCGCGCGCGGTGGCCTGGTCGGTGCCGGGCGCGCGGCCCAGGCCCAGGTCGATGCGGCCCGGGTAGAGCGAGGCCAGCGTGCCGAACTGCTCGGCGATCACCAGCGGCGAATGGTTGGGCAGCATCACGCCGCCCGAGCCCACGCGGATGGTCCTGGTGCCGTTGGCGACATAGCCGATCAGCACGGCGGTGGCGGCGCTGGCAATGCCGGGCATGTTGTGATGCTCGGCCAGCCAGTAGCGGTGGTAGCCCAGCCGCTCGGCATGGCGGGCCAGGTCGAGCGAGTTGCGCATGGCCTGGCCGGCATCGCTGCCTTCAGGGATGGGGGCCAGGTCCAGCACGGACCAGGCCACGCCTGCGCCGTTGGGAATAGAGTCGTGATTCATGTGGTGGATGGCGGGCGGCCGATGCCGCACGCGGGCAATGCGTATGGCCCGCTATCTTAGAGACCATGGCGCGATCGTGCTGGCGGCCTGATCGCGGCCCTTCGGGCGGCGTGGGTATCACGGGGGCGCGGGAAGGATTGAGTCGCGCCGCGCTTGCCCGTACCATGCAGCCCGATGCCAAGGAACAAGCGATGACACTCAAGACACTGGACGGTGCGCTGGCCCTGCTGACGCACTTCACCGTGCGCCAGCCGACCTGGGGCGTGCGCGAGCTGGCCAAGCACAGCGGCGTGCACTACGCCGTGGTGCACCGCGTGCTGGCGACGTTTGCCGCCAATGGCTTCCTGGTGCAGGACGCGGCCACCGGCAAGTATTCGCTGGGACTGCGGTTGTTCGAGCTGGGACAGGTGGTGCGCAAGAGCTTCTCGCCCGACGAGATCGTGCGCCCGGTGCTGGAAAAGCTCGCCGCGCAAAGCGGCGAGACCGTGTTCCTGTCGTGGCTCGATGGCCATGAGGGCCTGTGCGTGGGACTGGTGCAGAGCCAGCACCAGCTGCGCTTTTCGATCGAGCTGGGCGAGCGCTTCCCGCTCTATGCGGGCGCGCATGCCAAGGCGATGCTGGCCTTCCAGGACGATGCCTTCCGCGATGAGGTCTACCGCCAGGGGCTGGCGCGCATCGCCCCACACACGACGCTGGACCGCGAGCGCATCGAGCAGCAGCTGGCCGAGGTGCGCGAGCGCGGCTGGGCCCATACGCGCGAGGAAGCCGCCGCCAGCGTGGCCGGCCTGGCGTTGCCGCTGTGGTCGCGCGACCGCAGCGCGGTGGTGGGCTCGGTCGCCATCGCCGGGCCGCAGCAGCGGCTGGACCAAGCCGCGGTACCGCGCCTGCTGGAGGCGCTGCGCGATGCCAGCGGCCGGCTGGAAGACGTCATCGGCTTCGTGCGCTGACGCGCTGTCTCTTCACACCAGCAGCGCCTTGCCCACGGCCCCGCCCAGCACGCGCTGGCCGATCGCATGGCCCAGCGCGCGATAGCTCTCCCATTGCGCCTCATCGAAGAACTGGTCGCCGGTGGCCTCCTGCGGAAACGCGGGATGGGTCGCGCCGTAGTGGCGCACGTCGGCCGGCGCCCATGACACCAGCCGCGGCTTGAGCAGCACGATGCGGCAGGTGCGTGCGCGTGGCGCCCCGCACTCCGGGCCGGTGCGAAAGACGTTGAGCAGCACCGCGCATTTGTCGCCGGTCGGCGCGCCCGGCAGGAAATCATCCGGCACGCCGAAGACACGGCTCAGCACCGGGTGCGTGGTGGCAGCCTCGGTATCGACCACGATCTCCAGCCCGTGGTCGATGCGCACCAGCCGGATCAGGTTGGCCAGGTCGCCGAAGCGGTAGTCGGGGTCGCCCCCGCAATCACACAGCACGATCAGCGAGACATCGCGGCCCGGGCGCAGCAGCTCGTACACGCCGGTGTTGTCGAAATGCCCGCCATCGGACAGGTACTGCCAGCCGCGCCGCGTGCCGTGGAAGCGCGCGCTCAGTTCGCAGCCCAGGTAGTACTGCGTGCGGAAAAGCGCGATGCCCGCGGCCAGCCATGGATGCGCGGCGCGTTCCGGATGGCGCCGCGCGCGGCCCCGGCGCCCGCCTTCGCGCGCGTGGCTGGCCGGATACGACGGCCACCATATGCCCAGACGCAGGTTCGCCAGGCCAAGCAGCATGGATGTGCCCAGCGTGGTCGCGCGCCCCAGCCTGGTGGAGACGGCCGCGCCCGAGATCGCCATCCAATCTCCCACCGTGCGCGATTCGGCCAGTTTGCCCGACGACGGCCATGAAACGTCGGGGCAGCAACCCCGGCCGTCGATGGTAAAGCGCGCGTAGGCGTCCGGCGGGATCGCCGCCGCCACGCCGGACAGCACCACGCAGGGGCCGGGCGCCAGGCACAGCGGCTTGCCCTTGCGGTCGCGCTGCACCAGTTGCTCGGCCGGGTCGACGGTGAGATTCAGCGTGACGTTGATCAGGTGCAGCGGCGCCAGCACGCGCGGATCGTAGTAGGTGTTCAGGCTGAGCTGGTCGCCGGGCACGGGCTCGGCCACGCTGAAGCGGGCGCGCTGGCTGCCGTCGCGGCCGGCACTCGGGTCGGGAGCCGCGAAGCGCTCCCCGTTGGATGCGCCCAGGAACGCGCGCGTGAGCCGCGCCGCGTAGAACGGCTGCAGCGTCGACAGGTTCAGGAAGCCGGAGAAGCGCCCCGCCACCAGCGCCAGCACCAGGCTCACCACAGTGAACGTGGCCAGCGCCGGGCCGGTATAGGCGTTGCCGAACACCAGCCAGTCGACCGGCTCGCGCCCGTCCCAGCGCACCCACAGCACCAGCCACGACCACAGCACGAACAGCAGCAGGGCCAGCACCGCCGCCACCGCGCCCGCCAGCAGCGATACCGGCAGCCGGGCACACAGCGCGCGCCATGGCGTGTCGGTGCTGCCCTGGCGGCCGGCGTCGCGCCAGCGCGAACCGTAGCGCACCAGCCAGACCAGCACGCCCAGCACGGTTGCGGGCAGCGCCGCGCCCCACTGGTGGTGGGCCTGGTGGGCAAACAGGTAAGCGGTGCGTGCGATGGTGTCGGCAATGCCCAGCGCCGCCAGCCACAGGGTCAGCGTCAGCGCGCCACGCAGTGCGCGCGTGGCGCGCACGCGGTAGGCGGCCACGGTGCGCGGCTCGCCCTGCAGCAGCGCCAGGCACCACAGCACACCCAGCAGCATCAGCACGCCCAGCGCGGCAAAGAGCTTGCCGATGACCAGCCCCGGACCGAGCCATTCCGACCAGCGCGCCGCGGCCAGCAGCATCAGGCCCAGCAGCGTGGCGAGCAGCGGCGCGGGGCTCAGGAAGCGGGCCGTCGCCTGCGGATCGTTGGCGCGCGGGTAGATCAGCCAGTAGGCCAGCCCGGGCGGCACCGCGCCAGCCAGCGCGGTGGCCAGCGGCAGCCACAGCAGCGTGCTCCACCAGATCGCGCATTCGCCCTGGTTGAAGGCCTGGCGCGCGTCGTGCAGCAGGTCCATCTCATAGCGCCCCAATCCGTAGGAAACCCCCACCGCGATGTGTTGCCCGAGCGCCAGCACAGCCAGCAGCACCAGCAGCGCGCTGCCGATCACGAAATGCATGGCCAGCCAGTTGCGCACCACCAGCGCGGCGGCATAGAGGTTGTCGCCGGCACCGGTGGGCGACAGGTAGCGGCCGTTCTCGCGCAGCCATGCGACCGCGCCGCGGCCGGGGTCCGCGGCATAGGACACCGAGGTATGGATGCGCCCCGGCGGCTCGCATTGCAGCGTGTGATAGGCGTCGGTGGCGGCCTGGACCGGGCCCGCGCCCCGACGCAGGCGGCCGGGCACGAACAGGCTGACGAAGAAGGCGCCGAGGTAGCCGCCGCCGCTGACGGTGGAGAGGTAGTCGAACTGCGCCAGCAGCGAGGCCAGGCCCGGCACGGTCTGCGCCGCGGCGGCGGCCGCCGGCGTCGCGGCTTCCGGCGCGGGGGCCGGCGCTGCCGCCTTGGCGGGCATCGCGGTGCCCGCCATCGCCTGCATCACGCCCAGGCAGAAGGTGGCGCTGCGGATGCCGCCGCCGGACAGCGCCAGGGCCCAGTTGCGCTGGCCATCGCCGGCGCGCGGCGCAATGCCGAGCTGGCGGCGGCGCTGGGCGATGCGGGTGGCCTCGTCGCCGGATCCGCCGGTTCCGTGGTGTTCCGCGGCCATGCGCGTCCTCCCGGTAACAGTCGGTCTGCGCCAAGTATAGGCGGCGGCGCTCCGCCGTTGCCGCCGCCGTCATTCGCCCGGCGCGGCCAGCCGGCCCCGCGTTAACCCTGATTGTTGAGAGCCGGGCCCAAGCCTAGCATTTCTCTGTATCAGAGACGTTGTCTCTTATATAGAGACACAAACAGTCGACGCAACCACCCGCCATGCTCAAGACCCTGGACGGCGCCCTGGCGCTGTTGACCCACTTCACCGCCCGCCAGCCCAGCTGGGGCGTGCGCGAACTGGCGCGCTACAGCGGCATGCACCACGCCGTGGTGCACCGCGCGCTGGCGACCTTTGCCGCCAACGGCTTCCTGGTGCAGGACGCGCTTGGCCGCTACGGCCTGGGGTTGCGCTGGTTCGAGCTGGGACAAGTGATGCGCAAGACGTTTTCGCCGGCCGAGGTGGTGCAACCGGCGCTGGAAGCGCTGGCGCGCGAATGCGGCGAGACCGTGTTCCTGTCGTGGCTGGACGGTGGCGAGGGCTTGTGCACGGATATCGCCCAGAGCCAGCACCAGCTGCGCTTTTCGATCGAAGTGGGCCAGCGCTTCTCGCTGGACGCGGGCGCGCACGCCAAGGCCATCCTGGCATTCCAGCCGGAAGCGTTCCGGCGCCAGGTAACGGGCGACGCGCCCGAGCCGGAAGCACGGCTGGCGCAGATCCGCGCCGACGGCTGGGCCTACACCTGCGAGGAATCCGCCGCCACGGTGGCTGGGCTGGCGCTGCCGCTGCGCCACCGCGACACCCGGGCAGTGGTGGGATCGCTGGCCATCGCCGGCCCGCTGCAGCGCCTGACGCCTGAGGCTGTGCCGCGCTTGCTGGAGGCGCTGCGCACCGCGCGCAACACCATCGGCCCGGTGGCGGGTTTCATGCGCTGAGCGCGCGCAAGGCATCACACACAACAGACAAAACCAGACAACACTACGGGGAGCAGTGGACAAATGACCATGCCAACACAACTGAACGCGCCGATGACGGCGCAGCCTGCAACACGGACACGCTTCATGGAGCCCTTGCTGCTGCTGGTCTCCGTGGGGCTGTCGGTGTTCGGCGCCATGATCGGGATGCAGCTGATCGTGTCGCTGGGGATCTCGGCCAACACCTCGATCATCGGCGCGCTGATCGCGATCGTGTTCTCGCGCATCCCGCTAGAGATCACGCGGCGCTTCCGCGTGCTGGAGCGGCAGAACCTGGTGCAGACGGCAATCTCGTCGGCCACCTTCGGCGCCGCCAACTCGCTGATGATCCCGATCGGCGTGCCATACGCGATGGGCATGCCGGAACTGGCCACGCCGATGCTGATCGGCGCGGTGATCGCCATGTTCGTTGACGGCGCCATGCTGTACTTCCTCTTCGGCAGCAGGATCTTTCCCGCCACCGGCACCTGGCCGGCCGGCATCGCCACGGCCGAGGCCATCTGGGCCGGCGACCGCGGCGGGCGCAAGGCCGCGTTCCTGGGGCTGGGCATTGCCGTGGGCGTGGGCGGCGCCTGGCTGGGCGTGCCGATGTCCGCGTTCGGCGCGGCCTTCCTGGGCAACCTGGCGGCACTGACCATGTTCGGCATTGGCCTGCTGGTGCGCGGCTATTCGGTGGCGCTGACCGGCATTGACATCGCCAAGGCCTATATCCCGCACGGGCTGATGATCGGCGCGGGCATCGTCGCGCTGTTCCAGGTCGCCAATGAGATCCGCCGCGCGCGCCATGCCCCGGCCGCGGACACGTGCACCATCGAAGTCCCGGCCTCGCGCGCCAGCCGCATCCTGTCGGGCGGCTTCGTGATCTACCTGGCGATTGCGCTGCTGATCTCGGTGCTGGCCGGCCATGTCTCGGACATGTCGCTGGGCATGCTGGTGGTGTTCGTGCTCTATGCCGCCTTTGCCGCCTATGTGCATGAGCTGATCGTCGGCATCGCGGCGATGCATTCGGGCTGGTTCCCGGCCTTCGCGGTAGCGCTGATCACGCTGACCATCGGCATCCTGATCGGCTTCCCGCCGACGGCACTGGCGGTGCTGGTGGGTTTCTCCGCCGCCACCGGCCCGGCCTTTGCCGACATGGGCTACGACCTCAAGACCGGCTACCTGCTGCGCGGCGAAGGCCGCGACATGGAGGCCGAGCTGGCCGGGCGCAAGCAGCAGTTCCTGGCCGCGATGATCGGCTTTGCCGTGGCCGCGATGGTAGTGCTGGTGTTCCACGGCACCTTCTTCGCGCAGAACATGATCCCGCCGGTGGACCGCGTCTACGCGGCCTCGATCAAGGCGGGCTCGTCGGCGGAGATTGCCCGCAACCTGGTGATCTGGGCCATCCCCGGCGCGCTGCTGCAGCTGATCGGCGGCTCCAGGCGCCAGCTTGGCATCCTGCTCTCCACCGGCATGCTGATTGCCTCGCCGCTGGCCGGCTGGGCAGTGCTGGCAGGCCTCGCGATCCGCTTCGTGCTGCAGCGCCTGCGCGGCGACAAGCACGTGGCCGAGATGAGCGCCTTCGCCGGCGGCGTGATTGCCGGCGACGCCCTGTTCAGCTTCTTCGGCTCCGTCACCAAGCTGCGCAAGTAAGTGCGCAACTGAGTCTTACCTCGGGGCGCGGTCGCCGCGTCCCGCCTGCCATTACCCGAGACGTTCCATGGATATCCAAGCCATCCAGGCGATCCGCGCCGACACCCCGCTGACGGCCTCCACCATCTATCTCGACACCGCCGCGGCCTCGTTGCCGCCCGACGCGGTGCTCGATACCGTGCGCAGCTACCTGCTCGATACCGGCCACGTCGGCATCTACCTGCCGGCCTTCCGCAAAGAGACCTACGCGCGCGTGGAAGCGGTGCGCGGCAAGCTGGCCGGACTGCTCAACTGCGCCGCCGACGAAGTCGCCTTCACCAAGAACGCCACCGAGAGCATCTCGATCGTCGCGCGCGGCATCGCCTGGAAGGCCGGTGACGAAGTGCTGGTGGCTGACACCGAGATGCTGAGCAACCTGCTGCCCTGGCGCCGGCTGGAGCAATCGCACGGCATCGTCGTGAAGATGGTCGCGGCCAATGCCGAAGGACTGCTGTCGCCCGCGGCGTTCGAGGCCGCCGTGACCTCGCGCACGCGCCTGCTCACCTTCTCGCACCTGCCCAATTCGACGGGTGCGGTGCAGCCGGCCGCGCAGATCTGCGCGCTGGCGCGCCGCCATGGCGTGCTGTCGCTGGTCAATGCGGCACAGAGCGTGGGCATGCTGCGCTCGGACGTGGCCGAGCTGGACTGCGATTTCCTGGCAGGCTGCGGCCGCAAGGCGCTGCGCGCGACCGAGGGCTCGGGCTTCCTGTATGTGCGCCGCGCGCTGATCGAGCAGGTCGAGCCCGCGCTGGTGGGCTGGTGGAACGGCGCCTATGACCGTGCCACGGGCGCGCTGTCCCTTGTCGCTGGCGCCAGGCGCTTCGAGGCTGGCTGCCCGATCGTGCCGGCGATCCTCGGCATGGGCACCGCCATCGATTACGCCGCCGCCATCGGCATTGACGCCATCGAAGCGCGTGTGCGCGACCTGACCGAGTACGCGGTGGCGAAGTTCTCGTCGACCCCCGGCTTCGAGCTGTACGGCCCGGCCGACGTGGCCAACCGCATCGGCATCGTGCCGTTCAATGTGCGCGGCGTGGACCCGGCGCGCATCGTCGCCGCGCTGGAAACGCAGCAATGCATCATCGAGGCCGGCAACTTCATGGCCGACGCCATCCTGGCGCGCTATGGCGTGTCCACCATGGCGCGCGTCTCGCTGCACTACTTCAACACTCATGAAGAGATCGACCGCGTCGCCGCGCTGATCCGCGCCGCGATCGCCTGATCGCGCATTGAACTTCACCAGACTCTCTCCTGACGGAAACCAAGACATGACCCAACGCATCCTCCTGATGAGCAGCTCGCGCAAGGACAACCTCGGCTACCTCGAGCACGCCGGCGAGCAGATCCACACGCTGCTCAGGCGCGAGCCGCGCAAGGTGCTGTTCGTGCCGTTCGCCGGCGTGACCTTCAGCTTCGACACCTATGAAGGCATGGTCAAGCCGGTGTTCGAGACGCTGGGCTACGCGCTCGAATCGATCCACCACAGCGCCGATCCGCTGCGCGCCGTGGAGCAGGCCGAGGCCATCGCGGTGGGCGGCGGCAACACCTTTGCGCTGCTCAAGCGCATGTACGACGCCGGCATCGTCGACGCAATCCGCGCCAGGGTGCGCGCGGGCACGCCATACGTGGGCTGGAGCGCCGGCAGCAACGTCGCCTGCCCGACCATCCGCACCACCAACGACATGCCCATCGTGCAGCCGCCGTCGCTGCGCGCGCTGGGGCTGGTGCCGTTCCAGATCAACCCGCACTTCATCAGCGGCAAGCCCGCCGGCCACAACGGCGAAAGCCGCGAAGAGCGCCTGGCCGAGTTCCTGCACATCAACGCGCCGGAGCAGGTGTTTGCGCTGCCGGAGGGTTCGGCGCTGTTCTCGGACGGCACCCGCGGCACCGTGCTGGGCGAGCGCCATGCGCTGTGGTTTCCGGCCGAAGGCAAGGTCGAAACGATTCGCGAGGGCGAGATCTTCCCGCTGTCGCAGATCACCGGTCCGGCCGGGATGCAGGACTGGCCGGGATTTGCTGCCTGAGCCGGCGGCACTGCCCTGAGCCGCTGACGCACTGACCCGGGCCGGTCCCGGGCACAACAAAGAGAAAACCGCCCCGCGGGCCGCGCAGTGCCGCCCGCGCGGGCTCCCTTTTGCCTTTTGGAGGAGAAAACAACATGAGCCACACCATTCGCCACGCCGCCCGCCTGGCACTGCCGTTGCTGCTGGGCCTGCCGGCCGCCGCGATGGCGCGGTCCGGGGTGACGCTGTACGGCGTGATCGACACCGCGCTGACCTACCAGACCCATTCGAACCCGGCGGGCGATGCCCAGATCGGGCTGCAGCAGGGCGGCGAAGGCTTCCTGTCGGGCAGCCGCTTCGGCCTGAAGGGCACCGAGGACCTGGGCGGCGGCGTGAAAGCCGGCTTCGTGCTGGAAAACGGCTTCCTGGCCGACACCGGCAGGCTGGACCAGCAGGGCCAGCTGTTCGGGCGCCAGGCCTACGTGAAGATCGGCAACCAGTGGGGCGATCTGGCACTGGGCCGGCAGTACACCACGGCCAACACCATGCTGTATTACGTCGATCCGCTCGGCGTGGGCGCGGCGCCGTCGAACTCCTGGATGGTTTACCTGACCGGCCAGCGCTATGACAATGCCGTCAGCTATACCGGCAACTTCGGCCCGGTGTCCGTCATCGCCGAATACGCGCTGGGCGAAACCCCGGGCAACAGCAAGGCGACCTCGTCGATGTCGCTGGGCCTGAAGTACGCCGCCGGCCCGATCACCGCCATCGGCGACTTCCAGCAGACCCGCGACAGCCAGAGCCGCGCCGCGCGCATCTACATGGCCGGCCTGAAGGCCGCGGTCGGACGCGCCAACCTGTTTGCCAACTACATCTACAGCGACCGCGACGCCGCCTTCGATTCATCGAAGGGCGGCACCGACACGGCCACCATCACCAGCATGTCGACCGCCGCCACGGCCACCAACCGCGCCGCCATCAACTCGGTCTTCGGCAGCAGCCGGCGCGACGACTTCTTCACGCTGGGCGCCAACTACGCCGTCACGGGCAACGTCACGCTGACCGCCAGCATGATGCACAACCGCACCCGCGCCGACAACTTCAGCGGCAACCGCACCACGGCATACGGCGTGGCCGGCTATGCGTTCAGCAAGCGCACCGATGCCTACCTGGCGGTGGCCTATGACTGGGTGCGCGGCGGCTGGTCGGGCCTGTTCGGCAACAACACCACCAACTGGACCGGCGGCAGCGGCAAGCCGCTGGACGGGCGCGACAACCAGACCACGGTCATGGCCGGCCTGCGTCACCAGTTCTGACTTTTCGTAGACGCCATGCCCGCGCCGAGCGGGCATGGCACATCCTTTGGAGAAAGCCATGGCCCTGCAGCAGACGCTGGTCATTCATGAAGCCCTGGACAGCCCGCACGCCAACGGTGCGGTCGTCAGCGAACTGTTCGCGCCCTATGCCGGCGCCGGCGTGAGCGTGGAAGTGACCACGATCCACAACGCCCCGCCCGAGAACACGGCCAACACCACCGACTTCATCACCATCGTGATCCCCGGCACCACGGGCAAGCGTAGCGGCGGCAGTGCGCCGACGCTGGGCGTGATCGGCCGCAACGGCGCGATTGGCGCGCGCCCGGAACTGGTGGGGCTGGTGTCTGACGCCGACGGCCCGATCGGCTGCCTGGCGGTGGCGCTCAAGCTGGCGCAGATGAAGGCGCGCGACGACCACCTGGCGGGCGACGTGATCGTGACCACGCACCTGTCGACCAATGTCTCGATGCAGCCGCACGACCCGGTGCCGTTCATGGGCATGCCGGTCTCGTCCGACACCATGAACGACTACCAGGTGCTGCCGGAGATGGACGCGATCCTGTCGATCGATGCCTCCAAGGGCAACAGCATCATCAAGCACCGCGGCTTTGCGATTTCGCCGACGGCGATGCAGGGCTACATCCTGCGCGTGGCGCCGGACCTGGTGGCGACCATGGAGTCCACCACCGGCTGCCCGGCGGTGACCTTCCCGATCTCGCAGCAGGACATCACGCCGTACCACAACGGCCTGTACCACTTCAACAGCATCATGCAGCCGCACGTGGCCACCCGGGCGCCGGTGGTCGGCGTGGCGGTGACGGCGCAGTCGGTGGTGTCGGGCAGCGCGACCTCGGCCAACCATGAGATCGACATCGCTGAAGCCGTGCGCTTCTGCGTGGAGGTGTCCAAGCGCTTCGGCGCCGGCAAGTGTCAGTTCTTCAATGCCGCCGAATGGGAGAAGATCCGCGCCGTCTACCCGGACCTGTCGGTATTCCAGACCGCGGGCAAGCGCTGAGCGCAGCGCCGGCGGCCTGGCAGGTTCAGGCGGCTTCGGCCGGCCCTGGCTGGTTGGCCGCCTCGGTCGGGGCGGTGCCGCCGTGGCGCCGCTTCCATTCGTCGAAGCCGCCGGCCAGCGCCCAGGTCTTCGGGTAGCCGGCCACGCGCAGGCGCTCGGCCAGCAGCGCGGCGGACAGTTCATTGGGGCAGGCGCAATAGACCACGATGTCGGCCCCGGCGTGCGGCACCCCCAGCGCGTCCAGGCTGTCCAGCGCGCCCTGCATGTCGAGCACCACCGAGCCGGGGATGCGCTCCATCGGCGTGTCGCCGTGGGCGCGCACGTCGATCACCACCGGCAGGCTGCCGGCGAGCCGGCGCGCTTCCAGCTCATCCACCGTCATGCGCGGCACGCGCCGCGTGCGGCGCAGCAGCCGGAAGCGGCGCCACCAGCGCCACGCCAGGAACAGCGCGAACGCCACCAACAGCCCCACCACGGCCATATGCCCGTAGGCGCTGAACGCCTCCAGGATGGCATCGATAAAATCACTGAACACCACGCCGATCAGCAAGGCGCTGCCAGCCCAGACCAGCGCGCCGATGGCGTCATAGAACAGGAACACCGGCAACGGCGTGCCGGTCATGCCCGCCATCGCGGTGGACAAGGCCCCGGCACCGGGCAGCAGCTTGGCGATCACCAGCGAGCGCGGCCCCACGCGCAGGTAGAGCGACTGGGTCTGGCGGATGCACGAGTCCTGCGAAATCGATACCCGGCAGATCGTGCGCAGCATCGGCTGCCCCAGCCGGCGCCCGGCGAAGTACCAGCCGGTATCGGCAATCAGGCAGGCAAAGATCACCGCAGCCAGCACCGCGCCGATCGACGGCCCGGTCTCCTGCATGCCCAGCGCGCCGGCGACGAACAGCATCGGGTAGGCCGGCACCGGCAGCCCGGCCTGCTCGACCAGCACGTTCAGGAACACCAGCATCAGCCCGTGGTTTTCCAGCAAGGCCTGTAACTCTCCCACCATGTTCTCCCCGTCAGTCCAGGATGCCAGTGTGCCAGTCGCCGGGGGCCCGTGCACCGGCAGCTTTGCATGGGTGTTTCAAATTTCCTGAGTGGCAGGCGCGCTGGCAGAAACCACTCCGACTTACGTTGTCCTACAACATTACACGGCTGCCCCACCGGAGCTCCACGGTAGGACGGCCGCGCCATCCATGCTTGAAGTGCCCCAGACGGCATGTTTCTGTCCCTTTTTGCCCGCCGGCAGGGCTTTCCAGCGAAAACGCCGGCCGCATCCCGGTTAACCCCGAATGATCACAAGCCCTATTGCCTTCGCCAGAGCCTTGTCATACGATGACTGATAACTCGGATGATCTGCACCGCCGCAGTCAGCCGCCACTGCCACCCGGGGCCACTGGCCCGCTCAGGATTGCCGCAATGCTCGCACCCAACGAACTCAAGCAAATCGTCTCCGAAGGCCTGCTGTCCTTCCCCATCACCGACTTCGACGCCCAGGGCGACTTCGCGCCGCAGTCCTACGCCGCGCGGCTGGAGTGGCTGGCCCCCTACGGCGCCACCGCGCTGTTCGCTGCGGGCGGCACCGGCGAGTTCTTCTCGCTGACACCGCAGGACTACTCGGCCGTGGTCGACACCGCCGTGCGCACCTGCGCCGGCAAGGTGCCGATCCTGGCCGGCGCCGGCGGCCCGACCCGCACCGCCATCGCCTACGCGCAGGAAGCCCAGCGCCTGGGCGCGGCCGGCGTGCTGTTGCTGCCGCACTACCTGACCGAAGCCAGCCAGGACGGCATCGCCGCCCACGTGGAGCAGGTCTGCAAGTCGGTCGATATCGGCGTGATCGTCTACAACCGCGCCAACTCGAAGCTGGATGCGACGCAACTCGCGCGCCTGGCCGAGCGCTGCCCCAACCTGGTCGGCTTCAAGGACGGCGTGGGCGACATCGAGGCCATGGTCAGCATCCGCCGCAAGCTGGGCGACCGCTTCTCCTACCTCGGCGGCCTGCCCACGGCCGAGGTCTATGCCGCGGCCTACAAGGCGCTGGGCGTGCCGGTGTATTCGTCGGCAGTGTTCAACTTCATCCCCGAGACCGCGATGGACTTCTACCGCGCCATCGCCGCGGATGACCACGACACCGTGGGCCGCCTGCTCGACAACTTCTTCCTGCCCTACCTGGCCATCCGCAACCGCAAGGCCGGCTATGCCGTGAGCATCGTCAAGGCCGGCGCCCGACTGGTCGGCCACGACGGCGGCCCGGTGCGCGCGCCGCTGACCGACCTGACCGGCGAGGAGATGGAGATGCTGGGCGCGCTGATCAACAAGCTCGGCCCGCAGTAAGCGGCAAGCAAGCCGCCCTCGCATTGCATATCGACAGGCCGGCCGCGGGGCACTTGCCCTCCGGCCGGCGTTCCCGTTCCAAACGCTGACAAGGAATCCTTCCATGCACATCACCGGCGACATGCTGATCGGCGCGCAAGCCGTGCGCGGCACCGAAGCCCTGCTGCAGGCCATCAATCCCGCCACCGGCGAAGCCCTGGGCCCTGACTTCCATGGCGGCGGCCAGGCCGAGGTCGAGCGCGCCTGTGCGCTGGCCGAAGCCGCTTTCGACACCTACCGCAACACCACGCCAGAGCAGCGCGCGGCCTTGCTCGAAGCCATCGCCACCGGCATCGAGGCGCTCGGCGACACGCTGATCGAACGCGCCCACCTGGAAAGCGCGCTGCCGGTCGCGCGCCTGCAGGGCGAGCGCGGCCGCACCGCCGGCCAGCTGCGCCTGTTCGCCACCGTGCTGCGCGAAGGCCGCTGGCAGCAGGCCACCTTCGACCCCGCACTGCCCGAGCGCAACCCGCCGCGCCCGGACCTGCGCATGCAGCGCATCGCCATCGGTCCGGTAGCAGTGTTCGGCGCCAGCAACTTCCCGCTGGCGTTCTCCGTGGCCGGCGGCGACACTGCCTCGGCGCTGGCCGCGGGCTGCCCGGTCGTGGTCAAGGCGCACCCGGCGCACCTGGGCACGTCGGAACTGGTGGGGCGCGTGATCCAGCAGGCCGTGCAGGACGCGGGCCTGCCCGAAGGCGTGTTCTCGCTGCTGGTCGGGGCGGGCAATGCCATCGGCACGGCACTGGTCACGCATCCGGCAATCCAGGCGGTGGGCTTCACCGGCTCGCGCGCCGGCGGCCTGGCGCTGATGCAGGCCGCCCAGCGCCGCCCGCAGCCGATCCCGGTGTATGCGGAGATGAGCAGCATCAATCCGGTGTTCCTGCTGCCCGCGGCGCTCGATGCGCGCGGCGAGGACATCGGCCGCCAGCTGGTGGATTCGCTGGTGATGGGCGTCGGCCAGTTCTGTACCAACCCCGGGCTGGTGATCGGCATTGAAGGCCCCGCGCTCGACAAGTTCCGCGCCGCGGCGCTCGGCGCGCTGCAAGGCAAGCCGGCGGCGACCATGCTGACGCCCGGCATCCATGCCGCCTTTGAGCAAGGCGTGGCGCGGCTGTCGTCGCTCGACGGCCTGCAACGCATTGGCGATGGCGTCGACGGCAACGGGGCCAACCAGGCGCGGCCAGTAATGTTCGAGACCACCGCGGCGCAGTTCATGGCGGATCACCGGATGCAGGCCGAGGTGTTCGGGCCGTCGACGGTGCTGGTGGTATGCCGCGATCTCGAAGAGATGCTGGCGGTGGCGCGACAGCTTGAAGGCCAGCTGACGGCGACGATGCAGCTCGACGATGCCGACCACGCGGCCGCGCGGCGCCTGCTGCCGGTGCTGGAACGCAAGGCCGGGCGGGTGCTGTGCAATGGCTATCCGACTGGGGTCGAGGTTGCCTATGCGATGGTGCATGGCGGGCCGTTCCCGGCGACTTCGGATGCGCGTTCGACTTCGGTGGGAGCGACGGCGATTGACCGGTTCTTGCGGCCGGTTTGTTATCAGAACCTGCCGCAGGCGTTGTTGCCGGAAGCGGTGAAGGGTTGATCGCGCAGGCCCCGCAGTGCGCGGGGCTTTTTTCTTATTGGGGGGTCTTCGCTAGATTTGGGAAGCCCTGCTTTGGCTTGTTGCCATGCGGTCGGTTATCGCCCTTGGCAACAACAAAAACACCCCGCAAATCTGCGAAGAACCAGCTACGGCCCGCGAGCCCAGATCAAGCCTCCAGCTTGATCCCCGCCTGCTTCACCACCCCCGCCCATCGCACCTGCTCGGCAACAAAGAACTTCCCGGTCTCCCCGGGCGTCATCGTCACCACCTCCGCCCCCTGGGCCACCAGCTGCGCGCGCAGATCCGGCGCGCGGATGATGCGGATCAGCTCGCCGCTGAGGCGCGCCACCATCGCATCGGGCATGCTGGCCGGAGCCATCACGCCCTGCCACGTTCCGGATTCAAAATTCGGCACGCCCTGCTCGGCGATGGTCGGCACGTTCTGCAGCAGCGGCATGCGCGTGCGCTTGGACTGGGCGATCAGCTTGAGCTTGCCCGACTGCACGTGCGGCAGCGTGGCCAGCATGCCGTTCATCAGCACCTGGGCGCTGCCGCCCACGGTATCGGCAATGGCCTGCGAGCCGCCCTTGTAGGGTACGTATTGCCACTTGGCGCCGGTGGCCTGCTCCACCGCCACGCCGGCCAGGTGCGGCGCGCTGCCGATGGCGGTCACGGCGAAGTTGAGCTGGCTGCGCTGCGACAGCGCCACCAGTTCCTTCACGCTGGCCGCCTGCACCGACGGATGCACCACCAGCAGGTGCGGCGAGTAGGCCAGCATCGACACCGGCTTGAGGTCCTTGGCGATATTGAAGGTCAGCTTGGTATAGACCGACGGGCTGATCGCCAGCGCGCCGATATCGCACAGCATCAGCGTGTGGTTGTCGGTGGCCTGCGCGACCAGTGCCGCGCCGACGTTGCCGTTGGCACCGGGGCGGTTGTCCACCACCACTGACTGGCCCAGCGCCTCGCCCAGCTGCTTGCTGATCAGGCGCGCGATGATGTCTGACGAGCCGCCGGCGGTGTACGGCACCACCAGGCGGATCGGGCGGGTGGGCCAGTCCGGTCCGGCGTGCGCCGCCGAGGACAGGCCCGCGAGCGGACCGGCTGCCAGGCCGGCGGCCAGTGCGGAGGATTGCTTGAGGAAGGTGCGGCGTCCCTGGGTCATGCTGTTGTCTCCTGTCGATGACGCGAGCGCCAGCGCGGCACGCTATGCGTGCATGCCCGGCGCGTTCTGTGCTGCAGTGTCTGGGGTTCAGTGCGATGGCTTCAGTCCAGCGCGATCTTGCCCTTCTCGATCACGGTCTTCCAGCGCAGCAGTTCCTGCGCCTCGAACTGGTTGAACTGCTCGGGCGTGTTGGCCACCACCTCGAAGCCGCTCTCGGACAGCTTCTGGCGCATCTTCGGGTCGTTCAGCGACGACACCAGGGCGCCGTGCAGGCGGCTCTTCACCTCGGGCGGCAGGCCGCGCGGCGCGGCCACGCCCTGCCACGAGTACACCTCGACGTCCTTAACGCCGGCCTCGGCCATGGTCGGCACATTGGGCAGCACCGGCGAGCGCTTGTCGGAGGTCACCGCCATGGCCTTGAGCTTGCCGGTGCGGATGTGCTGCAGCACGGCGTTGACGTTCTGGAACGACACGTCGACCTGGCCGGCAAGCAGGTCGGAGATGGCCGGGCCGCCGCCCTTGTAGGGCACGTGCAGGCCGTCGGTGGCGCTCTTCTGCCAGAACAGCGCAGCAGTCAGGTGGTCGGACGAGCCCGCGCCGGACGAGGCAAAGCTGACCTTGCCCGGATTCTTCTTCATGTAGGCCACCAGTTCCTGCAGCGTATTGGCCGGGAACTGCGGATTGGCCACCAGCACGTTGGGCGCGCGCACCGCCACGGTCAGCAGGTCGAAGTCCTTGGCCGGGTCATAGGCCAGGTTCTTCTGCAGGAACGGGTTCACAGCATACACGCCGATCGACGCCACCATCATGGTGTAGCCGTCCGCCGGCGCGCGCTTGACGAAGGTGGCGCCGATGGCGCCGGTCGCGCCGGGGCGGTTGTCGATGACGAAGGGCTGGCCCAGCTTTTCATTGAGCGGCACGGTCAGCATGCGCGCGATGGCGTCGCTGGAGCCACCCGGCGGGAACGGCACCACCACCGATACCGGGCGTTGCGGCCACTCCTGTGGCGCGGCGTATGCGGCGGCGCTCACGGTCAGGGCCGCCACCGTGACGACAGAGCCGAGCGCAAAGGCGCGCAGCCAGTGAGGCAGGCGCAGGGCGCGCTGGCGTTGGAACGTGTACATCGTTGTCTCCTGCAGTGTCTTTATCAGATCAGCCAGCCGTGCCGATCACGGCAGCGGCCGGTTGGGCGTTGCCGGTACTGCGTCAGCGCACCATGCAGGGCGCCTTGTTGTTGAACTTCCAGCCGGGGATCAGGAATTGCATCGCCGCGGCATCGTCGCGTGCGCCCAGGCCCTTGCGCTGGTACAGCTCGTGCGCGCGCGCCAGGGCATCCATGTCGAGCTCCACGCCCAGGCCCGGGGTCTTGGGCACCTGCACCAGGCCGCCTTCGATCCGCAGCGGGTTGCGGGTCAGGTTTTCGCCGTCCTGCCAGATCCAGTGCGTGTCGATGGCAGTGACGCGCCCCGGCGCGGCGGCGGCCACGTGGGTGAACATCGCCAGCGAAATATCGAAGTGGTTGTTCGAGTGCGAGCCCCAGGTCAGGCCCCATTCGGCGCACATCTGCGCCACGCGCACCGAGCCCTGCATGGTCCAGAAGTGCGGGTCGGCCAGCGGGATGTCGACCGACTGCAGCCGCACGGCGTGCCCCATCTGGCGCCAGTCGGTGGCGATCATGTTGGTGGCGGTGGGCAGGCCGGTGGCAGTGCGGAATTCGGCCATGATCTCGCGCCCGGAATAGCCGTCTTCGGCGCCGCACGGGTCTTCGGCATAGGCCAGCACGCCGCGCTTGTCGCGGCACAGGCGCACGGCCTCTGCCAGCGACCAGGCGCCGTTGGGATCCAGCGTTATGCGCGCCTTCGGGAAGCGTTCGGCCAGCGCCAGGATCGCTTCCATCTCTTCGTCGCCGCTCAGCACGCCGCCCTTGAGCTTGAAGTCGTTGAATCCATAGCGCTCGTAAGCGGCTTCGGCCAGGCGCACCACGCCCTCGGGCGTCATCGCCCCTTCATTGCGCAGGCGGAACCACGCGTTGTCGGCATCGGGCTCGGTGCGGTAGTCCAGCGTGGTGCGCTGGCGATCGCCGATATAGAACAGGTAGCCGAGCATCTCCACGGCGTCGCGCTGCTGGCCTTCGCCGAGCAGTGCGGCCACCGGCACCTCGAGGTGCTGGCCGAGCAGGTCGAGCAGCGCCGCCTCGAGCGCCGTCACCGCATGGATGGTGATGCGCAGGTCAAAGGTCTGCAGGCCGCGGCCGCCGGCATCGCGGCTGGCGAATGCCGCGCGCACGCGGTTCAGGATGGACTGGTACTGGCCGATGGGCTGGCCCACCAGCAGCGGCCGCGCGTCTTCCAGCGTCTGGCGGATGCCCTCGCCGCCCGGGACCTCGCCCACGCCGGTGTGGCCGGCGCTGTCGCGCACGATCACGATATTGCGAGTGAAGTACGGGCCATGGGCGCCGGACAGGTTCATCAGCATGCTGTCATGCCCGGCCACGGGCACCACGGTCAGTTCGGTCACGACCGGGGTGTGGGCGGACGCCATGGGGGCGGCGGTTGGGGTCATCTCAGGGTTGTCTCCGGCATTTCCGATGGCGGGCGCAGTATTGTTCACCGGACCATCACTTCGCGTATGTTATCTGTCATCGTATGACTGATAACCCAGTATAATGAGGCCATCTCGAACCGGTCAAGTCCGGGAAACCCCGCCCGTATCCACCATGCCGAACTCCACCTCCGCCCAGTCCGTTCCGCCCGTTTCTGCGCCGCTGCGCCGCCGCGGCCGCACGCTTGCCGAAGAAGTGGTGCAAGCCCTTGGCGAAGAAATCCGCCAGGGCCAGCTCAAGCCCGGCAACAAGCTGCCGACCGAGTCGGAGATCATGGCGTCGATGGGGGTCAGCCGCACCGTGGTGCGCGAGGCACTGTCGCGGCTGCAGGCCAGCGGCCTGGTCGAGACGCGCCACGGCATCGGCACCTTCGTGCTGGCGCGCGCGGCCGAGGCGCCCTCGCCCTTCCGCATCGGGCCGGACGCGCTGGGCACGGCCATGGATGTGATGGCGATGCTGGAATTCCGCGTCAGCCTTGAGGCCGAGGCCGCGGGCCTGGCCGCGTCGCGCCGCACCGACGCGCAGCTGGCCGCGATGCGCCAGGCGCTGGACGAGCTCAAGCGCAGTGCCGGCGCCGGCAACGACGCCGTGGAGAGCGATTTTGCCTTCCACCTGGCGATTGCACGCGCCACCGGCAACCGCTATTTCACCGACATCATGGGCCACCTGGGCACCATGGTGATCCCGCGCAGCCGCCTGCAGGTCAGCACGCCCGAGCGCGAGCAGTACCTGGACCGCGTCAGCATCGAGCACGAGAACATCTACGACGCGATCGAGCGCCGCGACCCGGACGGGGCCAAGGCCGCCATGCGCATGCACCTGACCAACAGCCGCGAACGGCTGCGCAAGGCCTCGGCGCCGGCCGGCGCCCAAGGCTGAGCGACGCGCGCGCACTGGATGGGTGCGGCCGCCAAGTCATACGATGTCTAATGATATGGACCGAGCTCAGGGGGTCAGCCGGCAACGCCGCGCAAAGTCCACCAGCTCCACCAGGGACGAGACCTGCAGCTTACCCATGATGCGTGCCTTGTAGCTGCTCACGGTCTTGTTGCTGATAAAGAGGCTGGCGCTGATGGCCTTGTAGGACATGCCGCGCGCCAGCATCTGCAGCACCACCAGTTCCTTGTCGGAAAGGCGCCGCAGGATCTCCTCATCCGCCGACATGGCCTGGCGCGGCGCGCCGCCGCGGCTGAGCACCGGGAACACGGTATAGCCCGCCAGCACCGCCTCGACCGCACGCAGGATTTCCTTGATGTCCTGGGTCTTGCTGACGAAGCCCTGCGCACCGGCCTGCCATGACCGGCTGATGAACACCGCCGGGTCCAGCGCCGTCACCACCAGAATGCGCACCTGCGGATGGATCGCGCGCAGGCGCGGCGCCACATCCAGCCCGCTGGAGCGCGGGATGTCCAGGTCGAGCAGCACGAGGTCCGGCGTGCGCGCGCGCACCAGCTCGATGGCGCACTGTCCGTTGTCTGCTTCGATCACCTCGTCTACGCCAAGCAGCTGCAGCAGATGGTGCCTGAGCACCAGCCGCATCGCCGGATGGTCGTCAACGATCAGGATGGTTGTCATGCGTGGCTTCGTAGTCCGGGAACGCATCGGCGACGGCGCGCATTCTGCCCGGGCATGGGATGGCAGGGCGATTAACACGCGGGGCGCGATGCTGCGCCAGTATAGGGAGCCGCGGACGCTGGCAGGATGGGAGAAATCGGTTTCGCATGAGGCCGAATCCTAGGCCCGCCTCAGACACGCGCTCATGCCGGAGCACGGGGCCGTGGCGGTGTTGCCCCTGCGCACGGCAGGGACAACGGCAAACAGCCAGTGGTGCTACTCTATTCAAGCGTGTTTCATCCATGGAGAACACTGTGCCTCGCAAGACCCCCATCGAGCGCTACCGCAACATCGGCATCAGCGCGCATATCGACGCCGGCAAGACCACGACGACCGAACGGATCCTGTTCTACACGGGCGTCAACCACAAGCTGGGCGAAGTGCACGATGGCGCGGCCACCATGGACTGGATGGAGCAGGAGCAGGAGCGCGGCATCACCATCACGTCGGCCGCCACCACTGCCTTCTGGAAAGGCATGGCCGGCAACTACCCCGAACACCGCATCAACATCATCGATACGCCGGGACACGTCGACTTCACCATCGAAGTCGAGCGCTCCATGCGCGTGCTTGACGGCGCCTGCATGGTCTACGACGCCGTCGGCGGCGTGCAGCCACAGTCCGAGACGGTCTGGCGCCAGGCCAACAAGTACGCGGTGCCGCGCATTGCCTTCGTCAACAAGATGGACCGCGTCGGCGCCGACTTCTTCCGCGTGCAGACGCAGATCGCCGACCGCCTCAAGGGCCGCGCCGTGCCGATCCAGATCCCGCTGGGCGCCGAGGACCATTTCCAGGGCGTGGTCGACCTGGTCAAGATGAAGGCCATCGTCTGGGACGATGCCAGCCAGGGCGTGCGCTTTGCCTACCAGGACATCCCGGCGGACCTGCTGGCGACCGCACAGGAATGGCGCGACAAGATGGTCGAAGCCGCCGCCGAGGCCGACGAGACGCTGCTCAACCAGTACCTGTCGGGCGAGCCGCTGACCGAGGAGCAGATCAAGCGCGGCCTGCGCAAGCGCACCATCGCCAACGAGATCGTGCCGATGCTGTGCGGCAGCGCCTTCAAGAACAAGGGCGTGCAGAGCATGCTGGACGCGGTCATCGACTACCTGCCCTCGCCCGCCGACGTGCCGGCCATCCTGGGCCACACCGAAGACGACCGCGAAGCCGAACGCCATCCCAACGACGACGAGCCGTTTGCCGCGCTGGCGTTCAAGATCATGACCGACCCCTTTGTCGGCCAGCTGATCTTCTTCCGCGTCTATTCCGGCGTGGTCAAATCCGGCGACACCGTCTACAACCCGGTCAAGGCCAAGCGCGAGCGCCTGGGCCGCATCCTGCAGATGCACGCCAACGTGCGCCAGGAGATCAAGGAAGTGCGCGCCGGCGACATCGCCGCGGCCGTCGGCCTGAAAGAAGCGACCACCGGCGACACCCTGTGCGACCCCGACAAGGTCATCATCCTGGAGCGCATGAGCTTCCCGGAACCGGTGATCTCGCAGGCAGTGGAACCCAGGACCAAGGCCGACCAGGAAAAGATGGGCATTGCGCTGAACCGCCTTGCGCAGGAAGACCCGTCCTTCCGCGTGACCACGGACGAGGAATCCGGCCAGACCATCATCTCCGGCATGGGCGAGCTGCACCTGGAAATCCTGGTCGACCGCATGCGGCGCGAGTTCGGCGTGGAGGCATCGGTCGGCAAGCCCCAGGTGGCCTACCGCGAGACCATCCGCCAGCCGGTCAAGGACGTGGAAGGCAAGTTCATCAAGCAATCGGGCGGACGCGGCCAGTACGGCCACGTGGTGCTCAACCTCGAGCCGATGCCGCACGGCGGCGGCTATGAGTTCGTCGATGCCATCAAGGGCGGCGTGGTGCCGCGCGAGTTCATCCCCGCGGTGGACAAGGGCATCCGCGAGACCCTGCGGTCAGGCGTGCTGGCCGGCTACCCGATCGTCGACATCAAGGCCACGCTGGTGTTCGGCTCCTACCACGACGTCGACTCGAACGAGAACGCATTCCGCATGGCCGGCTCGATGGCGTTCAAGGAAGGCATGCGCCGGGCCAGGCCCGTCCTGCTGGAGCCGATGATGGCCGTCGAGGTGGAAACGCCTGAGGAATTCACCGGCAACGTGATGGGCGATCTGTCGTCACGACGCGGCATGGTGCACGGCATGGAAGACATCGCCGGTGGCGGCGGCAAGATCGTGCGCGCCGAGGTGCCGCTGGCAACCATGTTCGGCTACTCCACCACGCTGCGCTCGCTGACGCAGGGGCGCGCGACGTACACGATGGAGTTCAAGCACTATGCCGAGGCGCCGGCCAATGTGGCTGAGGCGGTGATATCGACGAAGCGGGGGTAACAATGGTTTGCTCCCCTCCCCCGCGTGCGGGAGAGGGGCCGAGGGAAAGGGCCGGCGCATCCACGCGCCCGCGCCCTCCTCCTTCATCGCAATCAGCAGGCCGCCGCCGTCATCTTGAAGATCCCCTGCGCATTCCCGGCATCAAACCCCAGGTCATAACGCTGCGGCGCTGCCGCTTCATCGGCAAAGCGATCGCGCGTGATGAACTCGTAGAACGATCCCGGCACGTCCCGCTCCACCGTCTCGCCGTGCGCGCCGACGAAGGCGCGGCGCACCGTATCCGCGCGGAACGCGGTCTGCTTGACGCGGCCGCTGCGCGAGACTTCGACCTTGTCCTTCATCGGCCGGCCCAGCTGCTTCTGCTGCTCGGCGAGCGCGAACACGTCGTCGACGCGGTCGGTGGCGTGGTTGAAGGCGTTGCCTTCGGTGGCGACCCAGGCCATCTCGGCCGATTCACTGAGCAGCGTTTCATAGTCGGCCAGGCTCGGGGTGGCGTGCTGGCGCTCGAAGCATGGCACCAGCAGGCCGACCAGCTCGGCGCCGTCGGCCAGGTCCAGCGCGCCGTCGCGCTCCAGTTGCCACAGCAGGGTCTGCGCGCGCGGCGTGAGCGGGTCGGCGGAGGTGCCGGTGACGCGGCTGACGGCGGCGCGGAAGGCGTCGCTGAAGCGTTCCGGATGGAATTCGCTGAGGAAGAACTGGGCGATGCCCTCGGGCGCGTCGGCATGCGCGTATGAGCGACCGGTCATGCCGATGCGGTCCAGCGGATAGGTGCCGTTGAGCACGTAGCCGAGCGGGCGCAGGATGCGGGTGAAGGCGGCCTCGCCTTCGGGCAGCGCGCCGTTGTCGCGCCACTTGACCGTGCGCAGCGCGCCGTGGTCGAAAGTGACCTTGCCGCCGGCGGCGGCAACGTCGTCGGTGTAGGCGCGGCCGCTCGGCACGCGCTCGAGGATGCCGCCGAACAGCACCATGTTCAGGGCCTGGGCGATTTCCGCGCGGCTGGCACGGCCCTGCGGGGCCTGCGGCAAATCCGCGGGCAAGGTGACCAGCGCGAGCAGTTGCGCGGCGCGGGCGGCGCCGACGTTGGCGGTGAGAAGCGTGGAGAGATTGGAGGTCATGGGCACAAACAGGTGAGCACTGGGATGGCAGCCGGGCTGGCGACGATACGCGGGGCAGGATAGGGGCACCCCCATGGCGCGCACAAGCGCGCATTGCGCACAACGTTGTGCGTGCGGCGCACGACCGCGGTAGCGGTGCGGCCTGGCGCCGCTGTTTATACTGTCAGCCTTCCTTCCCTCGCAGTCCCATGAGAAACGACATCCCCAACCTGGGCGCGCTGCAGGCCTTCGAGGCCTCGGCGCGGCTGGGCAGCTTTACCCGCGCCGCGGCAGAGCTGGCGCTGACGCACAGCGCGGTGGGGCGGCAGGTGGCGCAGCTGGAGCAGCGCCTGGGCGTGGCGCTGTTCACACGCGTGCGCCGGCGCCTGGAGCTGACCGATACCGGGCGCGAATACGCCGCGCGCATTCGCCGGCACCTGGACCACCTGCAGCGCGACACGCTGGAAATCACCACCGGCCGGGCCATGGGCTACACGCTGGAGCTGGCGGTGGTGCCCACCTTTGCCACCCAATGGCTGATCCCGCGCCTGCCGGACTTTGCGCGGCGCCATCCCAATGTGACGGTCAACCTGGCGGCGCGCTCGCAGCCGTTCTCGTTCCAGGAATGCGCCTATGACGCGGCGATTTATTTCGGCGACCAGTTCTGGCCCGGCACGCGCGGCGGCGTGATCTTCCGCGAAGGCGGCATGGTGCCGGTGTGCAGCCCCGCCTTCCTGGCCGGGCATCCCGTGACCGACGCCGCCAGCCTGGCGCGCTGCCGCCACCTGCACCTGAGCACGCGCGCCAACGCCTGGCGCGACTGGTACGCGGCACAGGGCTGGGCCTATGACCTGGCCGCCTCGCGCGGGCCGCGCTACGAGCTGTTCACGATGATGACGGCCGCCGCTACGGCCGGGCTTGGCATCGGCCTGGCGCCGCGCCTGCTGATCGAGCGCGAGCTGCAGACCGGCCAGCTGGTAATCCCGCTGGCGGGCATGCTGGACGAACAGCAGGGCTACTACTTCGCCTATCCGGAGGGCCGGCCCGAATCCGAAGCGCTGGCGGCCTTCCGCAACTGGATCCTGGGCCTGTCGCGCGATGCGCCGGCCACCGCTGCCGGCAACTGATCGCGCCGCCTCGCTGCGCCCGATGACGCACTTTCCGGGGGCATTTGCGCAATGCAGGTAAACTAGCGCCTGTTCGCCGCACCCGGGACGACCCGGAACATGCCTCCCCAGTCATATCGGCCCAGGCCGCCATGACTGCCGAAGTGGGCGCCGGCGAACCCGCTCAATGGCCTTCGGGCCGCTCCCGTGGCGCCGGCAACCGGCGCTGCCCAAGGCTTGCCCGGCAACACTGCCGGCATTCGCCGCCAACCAGGCATCGCCGCCCACTTCGACCTTCGCCCGGGCCCTGCGCGTCCGTTGCGCTGCGCCCGATGACGACCCGCGCGCCCCCGCGCGGGACTGGAACCCGCAGGCCATCGGCCTGACGGATCCGCGCCGGCGCGCTGCAAGCACCGGGGCGGGTCGGACTTCCGGAGGAAATCCATGAACCAGACAGCCAGCCACTGGCTGCTGGCGGCCGGGCTTTTGCCTTTCGTCGCCCTTGCCGCCCTCGCCGGCACCAACGCCCACGCCGAGCCAGGCGTGACCCTGTACGGCATCGCCAGCTCCGCCGTGCGCTACACCTCCAACCTGGATGGCCACCACAACGGCCAGGCCGCACTGGTCTCCGGCGGCATGGTCGGCAGCCGCTTCGGCCTGAAGGGCGATGAAGACCTGGGCGGCGGCAACCACGCCATCTTCCGGCTCGAGGCCGGCATCGGCAGCGACGACGGCCGCTCCAGCTACAACACGCTGTTCGGGCGCCAGGCCTATGCGGGACTTTCCGGCGACTGGGGCAGCCTGACCTTCGGGCGCCAGTACAACGCGCTGAACAATATTGGCTGGGCCTTCAATCCGCTGGACCAGGGCTGGGGCAATTTCTGGTCCGACCCGCTGTATATCGGCGGCGACATCTTCTTCCAGGACTACCGCATCAACAACAGCATGGTCTACAAGAAGACCGCAGGACCGTTCACGCTGCAGTTGGACTATGGCACCGGCGAGCAGCCCGGCAGCCTGGCGCGCGGCATCACGCTGGGGGGCGGGCTGATGTTCCAGCAGGGCGCACTGGCGCTGGGCGCGGCCTATGACCAGCGCAAGAGCGCCGACGGCGGCAACACCGTGCGCAACTACTCGGTGGGCGGCTCCTACGCTTTCGGCAAGGCCACGGCCTACCTCGGGCACATGGGCCGGCGCGAATCGGCGGGCGACGCTCGCTTCAATATTGCCTTTGCCGGCCTCGGCTACCAGCTCACGCCGGCGCTGCACGTCTCGGGCGCCTACTACCGCTACTGGCAGGGCGGCAACGTGACCACGCAGTTCCAGGACGTGCCGGCGCTGCTGGGCAGCGGCAACGCCGACAGCATCGCCGTGGTGGCCGACTATGCGTTGTCCAAGCGCACCAGCGTATACCTGGAAGCCGATGCCGTGCACGCGCGCGGCGGCGCGGTCGGACGCGAGACCGAATACTGGGCCGGCGCGCCCGCCGCGGGCGTGGACAGGACCACGCGCGTGGGCGTCATGCTCGGCATGCGGCATCACTTCTGAGGATCGCGGCGGCACCACCGGGTGCCGCTGCAGGAAGGCACGCGGCGCCATGCTGACGCGCCTTTTTTTCCATGCCGCGCGAAAGAATTACCACGGCGGCAGCCGGCAACTTCAGCCCCATGCGTACGGCGCCACAAACGGCGCAGGCATGGTCATTGCGCATGCCATGCATTCCAACGTCCTGCGACAAGGAGCACAGCATGCCGAACCAACCTCCCACCAGTGAAGGCGCGGCCATCATCGGTTCAGGCGTGGGCGAAGGCCCGGGCCCTGAAGTGATGGCGGCATCGAGCCTTGACGGCACCAAGGCCTATTCATCCGATGGCGAACACGTCGGCAAGATTTCCGAGATCATGCTGGATGTGCCGCACGGCCGCATCGCCTACGCGGTGCTGACCACCGGCGGCTTCCTCGGCATTGGCGACACGCTGCACGCCATCCCATGGAATGCACTGGTCATGGACACCGACGAGAAATGCTTCCGGATTGCGGTGACGGCAGACCGGCTCAAATCCGCACCGGGCTTCAACAAGGACAGCTGGCCGAGCATGGCCGATCCCCAGTGGGGCAAGTCGCTGCACGAGTACTACGGCCGCGATCCGTACTGGGTGCCCCCGCCGCTGTAAGGCTGCGCAGGGGCTACATCCAGGTTGCAAGCAGCCAGCGCGCGGCCAGCGCGGCCAGGCCGATACCCGCCACGCCCGGCAGCAGGCGCTGCACCGCGCGTGGCGCATAGGACAGGCCCAGCGCCACGGCAAACGCGCTGGCGGTCAGCGTGCCAAGCCACGACACCGTTCCCAGCGGCCCGCCGTCGGCAGCAACGTGGAGCGACCAGGTTAGCGCGAGCGCGCCGGCACCCGCCGCGCGCAGCCCAGCCACCGAGCGCCGCGACGGCATGCTGCCGCGGCCATGGATATCGGCATGGTGGCGGTCAAGCGACAGCGCCAGTGCGGCGAATCCTGACAGCGACAGTGCGAAGGCAGCCAGCATATTCATGCTCATGCGGGCTCCTGCGTGACGGCAGCCACTTCGGCCACCTTCTGCGGCTGGCGTGACGTGCGCCGCGGTGCCGGCTGCCCGCGTCCGACCATCCAGGCCGCGGCTGCCAGCGCGATACCGAGCGTCAGCGTCACCAGGTCGAAGCCAGCCACCGCCGCCGGCCCGCGCCCCTGCATCAAGGTCACGCCCAGGTGCGATCCGGTGGTCAGGGCGTTGAGCACCGGGACGCCCCCGAACAGCGCCGCACCCACCCACAACTGCGCGCGCCACATGCCACGCGCGGGACGCAGCAGCGCCAGCAGCGCGCAGGCGGCCCAGGCGATGAAGAACCAGCGGACCTCCGCTTCAGGCCGCTGCGCCAGTTCCACCGGCAACAGGCGGTTGGCCCAGAAGTAGCTGGCAAAGGCAATCGGCAGGCCGGCGATGGCGCCGATGTTCAGCGCCTCGACCAGGCGCAGGCCAACGCCGGGCCGAGCACCTGCAGCCAGCGCCTTGGCCTGCTGCTGGCGCGTGCGTACCGCCCACAGGATCGCCCCGGTAGCCACCATGGCGGTTCCGGCAAGGCCGCACAGGAAGAACAGCGCGCGCAGGCCTGGTGAAGCAAAGCCGGCGATATGCAGGCCGGTCATGACGCTGCGCGTCAGCTCTGCCGCTGACTTGTCTTCCGCGTACGCGCGCAGCATGGCGCCGCTGGTGCCGGAGAATTCAAGCGTGGACGCATCGTGTGCCAGCGTGGTCGGCTCGGCACGGGTCAGCGCCACGGTGGCATTGGCATCGCCCGGCAGGTTCACGGTGATGCGCCGCGGCGCGGCCCCCTGCCAGCGGCGCTCCGCCTGCGCCACCATGTCTGCCACGCTTGCCAGCGCGGCGGGCGTGCCCGCTGCGCTGGCTGGCCGCGGACGCAGCATCGCCTCGGCCTGGAAAGCGCGCTCGCCGCCGCGGTAGGCGGCCTCGATGCCCCAGGGCATATACATGAACAGCAGCGTGACCAGCCCCGTGTAGGTGATCATCAGGTGGAATGGCAGCGCCAGCACCGCCAGCGCATTGTGCGCATCGAGCCAGGATCGCTGGCCCTTGCCGCGCCGGAACGTGAAGAAGTCGGCAAAGATGCGCCGGTGCGTGATGACGCCGCTGACGATGGCCACCAGCATGAACATGGCGCAGAAGCCGGCGATCCAGCGCGCCCACCTGGCCGGCATGTAGTGCAGGTCGAAATGCAGCCGGTACAGGAACTCGCCGCCGCGGGTCTCGCGCGCGGCCTGCAGCGGCGCGCCGGTGGCCGGGTCGAGCAAGCGGCTGTCGAACCGGCGCGGCTTGCCGTCGGCATCGCGCGGCGCCTGGCCCGGCTTGTAGACCCACCGCACGGTGGCGGCCTGGCGCCGATCGTCGGGCAGCGTGATGAACCAGCGCGCGGCATCGGGTGCCTGCCGGCTGAGGTAGCGCACCGCGTTCTGCGCCACCCGCGTGGCCGGCACCTCGGCGGCGGGCGCGGTGCGATGCAGCTCGGGCCGCATCCACAGCGAGATCTCTTCCTTGAAATAGCTGGCGCTGCCGCCGCAGAACATCAGCAGCAACACCCAGCACACCAGCAGGCCGCTCCAGGTATGGAGCCATGCCATCGACTGCCTGAAACCTGCCCGCATCAGCCGCCCCGTCCCACGGCCAGCAACGCCAACAGCAGCGCGGCCGGCAGCGCCAGCCCGGCCCAGGCTCGCCACGCGCTGCGCACCGCGAAGACCCAGACCACCGCCGCGGCATAGACCGCGAAGGACAGCAGCGTGGCCGTCGTCACGGCATCGGGCCGCGCCATCGGCAGCCACACGGACAGGGCCGCGGTGGCCAGCGCCGCCAGCGCGTAGCCGCCAGCAATGGCCGCGACCGCGCGCGAGGCCACCCCGGCGCGATAGCGCCAGCCGGAAGCGTGGGCCTGGCTCATGCCGGCACGCGCAGTACTGCGCCGCAGGCCAGGCCGGCCGTCACGGCTGGGGCTGACTGCAGCGGCATGCCAGAGACGGGGCGGCGATGGCGGGAGGAAAGTCGATACATGGCGCAGGACCGGGGCAAGAAATCGTTACGAATGATAACAATTCGCATTATTACCCTCAAGGTCGTACATTGCGCCACCGGGCCACCCTCAAGAAATGAGGCCACCCGTAAAATTTTCCTTGTAATGAGATCGATTCCCATTTACCATCCGATCACTGCCTGACGCACGACGCACCTCCCGACAGGCAGACCGGCCAGGTCCGGCGCGCCGCGGCACGCGGCAGCAACCGAAGCTGGCAGGAACGACAGGATTTCCGGATGCCGCCGCTGCGGCATTCGACACCGACTTTTGTGGGGACCGCTCCGTCACGCGGAGCGTTTGGCAGTAGCCAGTCTTCGGAAGATCGGGAAAGCAACCAGACCCCGCTTTCCCGATCGCGTCTTCCGGTGACAAGCCAGGCCATCTTTTTATTCCGCGCGTCGTGCAGGCACGGCGCGCCGCCAGGGACGGGGGCGCCAGCACTGGTCCGGCCCTGGCGCTTCAGCCTGAAATCCCGCCAAGCCATCGACGCCGCCCGTGCGCGGCGCCAGGCCGGGCGCCGCCCTGCGCGCGGGGCGCCAGCCGCATGCCAATGCCTTCCGCCATGTCATTCGAGAGCACAAACCCGATCCATCTCAAGCGCGCCGGCCTGAAGGCCACCTCGCCGCGCATGCGGATCCTTGAAGTGTTCCGCACCAGCGCCCGGCGCCACCTGAGCGCCGAAGACGTCTACCGCATCCTGCTGACGCAGGACGAGGACGCGGGACTGTCCACGGTGTATCGCGTGCTCAACCAGCTGGTGCAGGCCGACATCCTGCTGCGACACAGCTTCGAGTCCGACCACGCCGTGTTCGAACTCAACGAAGGCGGCCACCATGACCACCTGATCTGCGTCGCCTGCGGCCGCGTGGAGGAATTCCGCGATGAAAGCATCGAGCAGCGCCAGCGCCAGGTAGCCGCCGACAACGCCTTTGTCTTGCGCGAGCACATGCTGGTGCTGTACGGCGTCTGCCCGCAATGCCGGGCCGGCGCCACCGAGGCCGAACCCACGCCGGAGCTGCCCGCCCGGGCGTAAGCTCGCCGCGCACCTGACGGAGCCATCCATGGAGCGCCTGAACAAGCCCCTGTCCGAACTGAAACGCCTGATCAACCTGTGCCTGCGGCAGGAGCCCGGCTGCCACGACTGCCAGCTGCGCGCGGTCTGCGTGCACCGGCCCGACCACACCGGCTGCAACTGGAGCGCCGAAGTCGATTTCCCCGAACGCAGCGAAGCCGACGCCGTGCGCCACCTGCGCCAGGCACGCCGCGTGGTGATGATGGTGCGCGAGCAGTACAACGTGGCGGCGGGCACGGCGGCACAGGCCTGAGTCAGGGACCTCGCGTCCTGGCTCAGATATCGAGTTGCGCTGCAGTGATGCCGAGTGCGGCGGCAATGCGCTCACGCGAGGTCTTGCGCAGGCGGGTGCTGTTCTCCTGCTGCGCATAGGCTGGCTGTGAAATGCCGAGGCGCACTGCGACGTCTGCCTGGGTCAGGCCAAGATGCTCGCGCCAGGCGCGCAGAGGCGGCACGTCATCGGCTAGCACGCGACGCACGACCGCATGCGGAACCAGATCACTGGCGCGCGCATATTGCGAGAGGTAGTCCCCATAGGGAATCACGACAAACGCCGGCTTGCCATCCGGCCCGATGATCGTCTGGATGTTAGTAGGTGCGTTCATCCCGCTTTCTCACTTCCTGTATTTCCACGATTCATATCGCTCCGTCCCCGTCGGACAGCACCCGGTAGTTGCCGACTCCGAGCCGATAGCCATAGGCATGGTTGGCTAGCGCTTTGACATGTTGGCAGTTCGGCATATGCCCCAAGTCCTCAATCGCATCAAGGATCGTGGCGCGCATTGGCTTGTCGAGCTTTCGGACTTGCCTCGTGGCCTTCGTTGCCCAATATATCGAGTTCATCACTCGAATATAAGAAATTTATAAGCAATAAAGGCGTTATGGCAATGAATATAAGTTTATTCTTATCCAGAGGCGCTCAACGTTTGACCGCTACACCACCTGCCGGACTGGCGCCGTGCTCCACCCCCGTCACCGGCCGCAACACCAGCCATACCGCCACCCCGATCAGCACGCCACCCGCCGCGTGCGCCCACGACAGTGCCTCGCCCAGGAACAGCGCGCCCCAGACGATGCCGAACGGCGGGATCAGGAAGGTGACGCTCAGCGAGCGCACCGGGCCCAGCTCGGCAATCAGTCGGTAATACAGGATGTAGGCCAGCGCCGTGCACAGCACGCCCAGCCCCAGCATGGCCGCCCACACGCCGGCGCCGGCAGCGGGCAGCGTGTTGTGGCGCCACAGCGCGGCGAGGCAGAAGGGCAGCAGGAACACGGTGGCACCGACCATGCTGCCGGCGGCGACCAGCCGGCTGTCTAGCCCGCCGCGCCGCGTGATCCAGCGCCGCGCGAGAAAGCCGGAGAGGCCGTAGCAGGCGGTGGCCGCCAGGCAGGCCAGCGCGCCCAGCAGCACGTCGGTTGAGAACGCCACCGGTCCGGTGCGGGTCAGCACCGCGACGCCCGCCACGCCCAGCAGCACGCCCAGGGCCTTGGCGCGCGTGAGCCGTTCGGAAAACGCCAGCGCGCCGATCAGCACGCCCATCAGCGGGGTCATGGCATTGAACACGGCCGAATAACCGGCCGGCAGCCACAGCGCGGCGATGGCGTACATGACAAACGGGATACCGGAATTGACCACACCCAGCGCCAGCACCGCCGGCCATTTGCCCTGCATATCCCAGCGCAGCTTCAGCAGCGGCAGGCATGCCGCCAGCGTGAGCGCGCCGATCAGCACCCGGGCGAACGCGGTCGGCATCGGTCCCAGCGCCGGCACGCCGACGCGGATAAACAGGAAACTGGCGCCCCAGATGGCGGCCAGGGCAAGCAAGCGGGCGAGATCGGCGGGTTTCATCAGGGGAACCGGGAGGCGCGGGTTGGAGGTTGCCGCGATTTGACGCCTGTGCAGCGCATGCCGCAAGCCGGATTCGGACCTGTGCCCCGCCGTCGCCACGATGGCGATCCGCTTTCCGCCAGGAATTTAGGTGATGTTGACTGATTTACGACATTTTCGAGCGCCGCTCCCTGCACAATCTCACGCCAATTCGTCACTTTTCCAATCAAAAGCTTTCATCATCACCCCACGCTGGAGGGGGGCTGTTACCGGCGCGTGACAAGCCGCCTTCGATTAAATTAAACTCTGGTCTGCGCCAGAGTTAATTGACCCCTCCGACGCATTCCCGACAAGCCGCCAGGGCTCCTGGCGGCTTCTTTTTTGTCCGAACGGGTAAAATGCGCCTTGCCCGGCGCATGAGCACTGCCAGTCCAGCAGGATGACAGGTGCCGCGCCACAGGCATCACAAGGCCTGCAAACCCCGAGTTCCGGACGGCGCCTGCGTCAACCGGCGCGGCGTCTGCCGCGTTGCCAGTCCACATGAAACGACAGTTCCTGGGCCTGCTGGCCCGCGTCTACGTCCTGCAATTCGCGCTTGAAGTCCCGGCTACGGTGGCCATGCTTGCCGACATGTTGCTGGAATACGGCTTCCAGGTCGATATCGGCTCAGTGCGCCCGTTGCTGCGTGCCCTGCAAATGGAAGGCTATCTGGAAAGCGTGCTGCGCGACGGCATCGGCCGGGTCTACCTGCTGACCGAGCGCGGCCGCGAAGAGCTCCAGGCCAGCCGCCAGCGCATCGACGATCTCTACCGCCGCCTGCACGCCGGCCAGCCGGCCACCGACGAAGTGCCGCAACAGGCCTGATCCGGCCAGGGCGGCCGCCGCGGCGCGGGGAGCGTACCCGTTTCTGCGGGCCATCTCCTCGCCGCCGGGCGCGCCGTGTGCCTTACTTCTTCTCCGCCTTCCCTTCGTAGCGCTTGCTCCATTCAGCCAGGATGCGGTCGCGGTTGTCGCTCGCCCAGCGGAAGTCGTTCTTGATCAGGCGCTTCTCGTAGTCGGCGGGCAGCAGCGCGTCGGGCCTGGCAATGCCGGGCACGGCCAGCACGGCAAAGTTCTTCTCATACAGCGCCATCGCTTCACGCGAGGCCGAGAAGTCAGCCAGCTTGCGCGCGGCGTCCAGGTTCCTGGTGCCCTTGACGATGGCGGTGGCCTCGATGTCCCAGCCCAGGCCTTCGCTCGGCAGCACGATATCGATCGGCGCGCCTTCCTTCTTCGACTTCATGGCACGGTACTCGAACGCAATGCCGATCGGGAACTCGCCCTGCGCGGCCATCTTGCACGGCTTGGAGCCCGAGTGCGTGTACAGGCCGATGTTCTTGTGCAGGGCATCCATGTACTGCCAGCCCTTCTGCTCGCCCATCATCTGCAGCCAGGCGCTGACATCGAGGAAGCCCGTGCCCGACGAGGCCGGGTGCGGCATCACCACCTTGCCCGCGTAGATCGGCTTGGTCAGGTCGGCCCACGAGGCCGGCTTGGGCAGGCCCTGCTTCTGCGCCTCTACGGTGTTGAAGCAGATCGCCGCGCCCCACACGTCCATGCCGACCCATGCCGGCGGATTGGCCGGGCTGCGGTACTTGGCATCGATCGCGGCCAGGTTCTTCGGCGCATACGGGTCGAGCATGCCTTCCTTGTCCAGGATCGCCAGGCTGGAGCCGGCCAGGCCCCACACCGCATCGGCGCGCGGCGCGGCCCTTTCCGCCAGCAGCTTGGCGGTGACGATGCCGGTGGAATCGCGCACCCACTTGATTTCGATATCGGGATGCACCTTCTCGAACGCGGACTTGTAGGCGGCGATCTGGTCGGCTTCGAGCGCGGTATAGACCGTCAGCACGGTGGCGGCGCTGGCGTTGCCGGCCAGCATCGGCAGGGCGGCCGCGGCGGCAAGCGCCGCGACAAGGTTGGTGATGCGGGACATGGTTTCTCCTTGGGTTCGGTGAGTGTTCCGGAATGCAGGGGTACGGCGAATCGGGCAAAGGTCAGCCGGCGCGCCAGCGTTGTGCGCGGCGCAGCCAGCCGGCCGAGACCGCGTGCAGCAGCAGGGCCGCCAGCACCGAGGTCAGCAGGATCAGCGTCGACATCGCGGCAGCGGGCGCGGTGTCGCCGGCATCGTCCATGTTCAGCACCGAGATCGCCGCCAGCACGGTGTCGGGGCTGTACAGGAAAATCACCGCCGAGACCGTGGTCATCGACGACACGAAGAGGTAGCGGAAGATATCGAGCAGTGCCGGCAGGCACACCGGCACGGTCACGCGCCAGCACGTCACCAGCGGCGCCACCCCGAGCGACAGCGCCGCGGCCTCGAACTCGTTGTCGAGCTGGCGCAGCGCCGCGGCCGCGGTCAGGTGGCCGGTGGTGTAGCAGTGCGCCACGTTGCACAGCACCAGCAGCGCCATGGTGCCGTACAGCGCGTGCAGCGGATTGCCGGGCGCGTTGAAGAAGAACACATAGCCCAGGCCCAGCACCAGCCCCGGCACCGCCATCGGCAACAGGAAGCCCGCGCGCAGCACGCCGTGCAGCCAGGCCGGGCCGCGCGTGCGCAGCGTCAGCCAGGCGCCCAGGAAGATCGCCGCCGTGCCCGCCAGCGCGGTCAGTGCCGACAGCTTCAGGCTGTTGCGGTAGGCCAGCCAGCCGCCGCCGTCCATATTGTCGAAGTCGTAATGCGCCAGCGTCAGGCCCAGGTTGTACGGCCACAGCTTGACCAGCGACGCGCCCAGCGCGGTGGCGATCACTGCCAGCAGCGCGGCACTGACCAGCGCCACCAGCAGCAGGCACGCGCCGTCGCGGCCGCGCTCGGGCGCCGGCACATACACCTGCGCGCGGCTGCCCATCTGTGTGCGCTGGCGCTGCTGCATTGCCATGTCCACGGCAAAGGTCAGCAGCGCGGGCGCCAGCAGCAGCATGCCGATCAGCGCGCCGCGGTCGAACTGCTGCTGCCCGACCACCGCCTTGTACGCTTCCAGCGCCAGCACCGGATAACCGCCGCCCACCACCTTGGGTACGCCAAAGTCCGTGATCACCAGCGTCAGCACCAGGCAGGCGGCGGCGAACAGGCCCTGGCGCGCGCCCGGCAGCGTGACCGTGCAGAAGGTACGCCACGGGCTGGCGCCCATCGCGCGCGCCGCCTCATAGAGGCGCGCATCGGCCAGCGACAACGTCGCCACCAGCACCATCAGCGCATGCGGGAAGGTGTAGAAGGCCTCGCCCAGCACGATGCCCCAGAAGCCATAGATGCCGCCCGGCCCGAAGGCGCCGCGAAAGATGCCCTGGTTGCCGAACAGGTAGACCAGCGCGATCGCCGGCAGCAGCGACGGCGCAAACAGCGGCAGCAGCGCAATGCCGCGCCACAGCGGCCGCAGTGCGATGCAGGAACGCTGCAGCGCATAGGCAAAGCCAAATGCCAGCGGCACCACCAGCGCCACCACCGCCAGCGACACCGCCACGCTGCGGCCGAGCATCGGCAGGAAGTTGGAGCTGGTCACCAGCGCCGCCATGCGCGCGCCCAGCGCCCATTGCCCCGCCGCATCGAACCACGCCTGGCGGAACAGCGCCAGCAACGGCAGCAGCAGGCCGACGGCCAGCCCGGCCAGCCAGAGCCACTTCATCGCGGCCGGGGCACCGTGCGCCAGCCGGGAGGCCAGGCCGGTGCCGCGCGGCGATGCTGCCTGCGTAGCCTCGGGCAGGACGGCAGTGACCGCGCGCATCATGCAAACACCCGCAACGCCTGCGCGGGCAGCGCAATCCAGAACTTGTGGCCGCCCGCGTCGGGCAGCCGGTGCCGCGCCTCGCGCGCCACGTCGGCAAACAGGGTCAGCCCCGGCAGGCGATCCGCATCCAGCGCCAGCCGGTAGCGGTTGCCGAGGTAGGTCTGGTCGACCACGCGCGCCAGCAGCCGGTTGGGCTCGGCAGGATCCGGGTCCAGCCGCACCGCTTCCGGGCGGCAGCACAGCCGGCCGGCGGATGCCGCCGGCTGCGGCGAGTCGACCAGGAAATCGACGGCCTGGCTGCCCTCGCCGACGGTGAAGCGCCCGGCCTGCACGCTGCGCCCCGGCAGCCAGTTGGCCTGCCCGACAAAACCGGCGACAAAGGCCGACGCCGGCTGCTCATAGATTTCGGCGGGAGTGCCGGCCTGCACGATGCGCCCGCCGTCCATCACGGCAATGCGGTCGGCCATGGTCATGGCCTCTTCCTGGTCGTGGGTGACCATCACGGTGGTGATATTCAGCCTGCGCTGCAGCTGGCGCAGCTCCAGCCGCAGGTGTTCGCGCACGCGGGCGTCGAGTGCCGACATCGGCTCATCAAGCAGCAGCAGCGAAGGCGCCGGCGCCAGCGCGCGGGCCATCGCCACGCGCTGCTGCTGGCCACCGGAGAGCTGGCCCGGGAACTTGCGCTCGCTGCCGGCCAGGCCGACCAGGTCGAGCATCTCGGCCACGCGCGCGTCGCGGTGCGTGCGTCCCATGCCGCGCCCGTGCAGTCCATAGGCCACGTTCTGCGCCACGGTCAGGTTGGGAAACAGCGCATAGGACTGGAACAGGATGCCGTAGTCGCGTGCCTGCGGCGGCAACCCGCTCAGTTCACGCGCGCCGGCATGGATGCGTCCTGCGTCCTCGCGCTCAAGTCCCGCGATGATGCGCAGCAGCGTGGTCTTGCCGCACCCGGACGGGCCCAGCAGGCACAGCAGCTCGCCCTGCCCGACCGACATCGACACGCCGTCCAGCGCCACGAAGCTGCCAAAGCGCTTGCTGACCTGCTCCACCGCCAGGAACGCCCGGCCCTCCCCGGACTTGCCTGCCTGCATCACCGAATCTCCGCAATCTCAATTGAATCGGTCGCCAGCATAGGCAGCGCAGATGCCAGCCGTGTGGCAGATCGGCAAAGTATTTCGATGGAGGTATCGGGGGATTTGGGATGGGGCAGCGGCGCGGGCACGCCGGCAAGTTATGAATGGTGCCCCTGGACGATTATGACTCGCGCAGCGCAGTGGCGCCCGCAGACGTGGGGGTCGGCACCCGAATCCCCTGTTCCAGGATCTCCCGCAGCACCTGCTGCGGCACCGCCTGGCTGAACAGGAACCCCTGCAGCCCGTCGCACCCCTGCGCCCGCAGGAACTCGAACTGCGCCGCCGTCTCCACCCCTTCGGCAATCACCTTGAGGTGCAGCTGGTGGCCCAGCGCGATGATCGCCGCTGCCACCGCCTGGTCGTGGCCGGGCGTGGCCACGTCGTCGACAAAGGACTTGTCGATCTTGAGCCGGCTGATCGGCAGCCGGGTCAGGTAATTGAGCCCGGAGTAGCCGGTGCCGAAATCGTCGATCGACAGCCCCACGCCCAGCTCGCGCAGCCGGCGGAAGGTCTCGATGGTGGTCTCGCCGCCGTCGACCAGGATGCCTTCGGTGACTTCGATCACCAGCCCCTGCGGCGGCAGGCCGGCCTGCTGCAGGCAGTGCGCCACGGTATCGGGGAAGTTGGCCTGGCGCAGCTGCAGCGGCGAGATATTGACCGCGACCTCGATCTCGCTGCCCAGCGCCTGGCGCAGGGCCTGGATTTCGCGGCAGGCGGTGGCCAGGGTCCATTCGCCCAGCGGCGCCACCAGGCCGCTCTGCTCGGCGATGGGGATGAACTCGGCCGGCTGCATGGCGCCGCGTTCCGGGGTGTTCCAGGTAATCAGCGCCTCGACGCCGGTTATAGCCAGGGTCGCGGCATCGACGATCGGCTGGTAGCGCAGCCGGAACTCATCGCCGGCGAGCGCGCGCCGCAGCAGCCCTTCGATGGTGAAGCGCGCCAGCGAGGCCTCGGCCATGGCGCTGGCAAAGCGGCACAACTGTGCGCGCCCGTCGTGCTTGGCCGCGTAGACGGCCGAATCGGCAGCCTTGAGCAGCTCGGTCAGGCTATCGCCATCGTCCGGGTAGATCGCCATGCCGATCGATGGCGTCACGCGCAGGCGCTGGCCGCCGGCCTGCAGTTCTTCATTGACGCGCGCCTGGATCTTGGCGGCAATCAGCTCGGCTTCGCTGTCGTGGCGCAGGCCGCCCAGCACCACGCCGAATTCATCGCCGCCCATGCGCGCCACCAGGTCGCCCTGTCGTACCGCGCCCTTGAGGCGGTCGGCCATGGTGCGCAGCACGTCGTCGCCGACGGGGTGGCCGAGCGAGTCGTTGATGTGCTTGAAATGGTCCAGGTCAAGCAGCAGCAGCGCCACGCGCTCGCCGTGGCTGCGCGCGTACAGCAGCAGCGCCTGCGCGCGCTCGCTCAGCTCGGCGCGGTTGGGCAGGCCGGTCAGCGGGTCATGCAGCGCGAGGTGTCGGATGTACTCGTCGACGCGGAGGCGCTCGGTCAGGTCGTAGCCGATGGCCTGGTAGCCAGGCGACGGCGCGGACCGGGGCACATCGGCACGATCGGCACCATCGGCGGGACCAGCTGGCGCTGCGTCAGCGGCTGGAGCCTCGATGGGCGCCGGCAGGGCGAACACCGCCAGCTGCACCGGCATGCGCGAGCCGCCCTTGCGCACCCAGGTCCATTCGCGCTCGTCGGTCAGGGCAAGCCGTGCCTTGGCCACCAGGGCGGGCAGCCCCGGCGGCACCGGCTCGCCCAGTTCGCCACTGAGCATGCGGGCATGGTCGGCCAGTTCGTCGGCAACATGCAGGCCGGTCATGTGCATGTGGCCGACCAGTTCCGCGGCGTTGTACCAGAGCATGCGCTGGCCAGCCGCGTTGATGCCGGTGATCAGCCCGTCCTCATCGAACGTGATCACGCAGAAGGCGGCATGGTCGAGCAGCCCGGCATAGCGCGCGGCCTGCACCGCGGCGGCCTGCTGGGCGCGCCGTTCCGGTTCCAGGTCCGTGACCGCCCACAGCCAGTGCGCCGCGCCGCCGTCGGCCGCAGGCAGGCGCGCGGCGCTGGCGCGCAGCGTGAAGCGGCTGCCGTCTGCGCGCACGCCCGCCAGTTCACGGTGGACTTCGGACCCCGGCGCGGCATCGCCGGGGACAACGCCGGTGGCGCCGGGGACCAGGGTGTCCAGGCTGCGTCCGGCCAGCCGCTGCGGATCAGCGCCGAACAGTTGTCCCGCCCGCTCGCTCGCGCGCACCACCACGCCCTGCGCATCGATCAGGATAAAGCCGTCGGCCGACTGCGCCAGGCACGCCTGCAGCATCGCGCTGTCATCTTCCCAGGCATGCACGGCCTGCGCTTCGCGCTGGCATGCGGCACGGCCCTGGCGTGCCAGCGCATGGGTGAGCCACGCCAGCAGCAGCGTGGCCAGCGTGCCCGCGGCCAGCGCCAGGTACGCCTGCCGCGGGCCATGCGCGGCTTCGAAGGCGGGGCGCGTGGCGGCGCGCAGCGTCCAGGTGACACCGCCATACTGGAACTGGCGCTCGCCGTGCAGCAGCGCCGCACTGCCGTCCTCGCGGCGCTCGCCCTCGGTCGGCCCGCCGGACAGCATCGGCCCGGGCGCGGCCGGGGAGCCCTCGTGCAGCGAGAGCTCCAGTTCCGCCGCCGCCGGGGCACCGACCGCGCGCATCAGGTCGCCCAGGCGCAGCGACACGTAGACATAGCCAAGCACCGCCTGGCGCCGCAGCGCCACCGTGCTGACAGGCGCCTCGCCGGCGTAGACCGGCAGGAATACCAGCGCGCCGTGCTGGTGCTGCGCCGCCTCGGTTTCGCGGACCAGTGCCAGGCCGGGCGTGAGCCGCGGTTCGCCGCTGTCGCGGGCGGCTTCCAGCGCCGCCCGGCGCGCCGGCTCGGACAGCATGTCAAAGCCGGCGGCGCGCGTGTTGCGCCCGTCCAGCGGTTCGATATAGAGGATCGGTGCGTACAGGTCGCGCTTGCCGCCGGGATGAATGTCGTAGTCGGCAAGGCCGTCGGCACGGGCGGCCTGCACCAGCCGCGGCACCCGCTGCAACGGCGTGAGCGGCGCGTAGCCGATCGACTGGGTGCCGGCGGGCAGGTCGTCGAGCTGGGCAGTATAGAGATAGTCGCGCCACTGCGTGCGCGAGGTGTCGGGGTTGGCGGTCAGCACGGCGGCCACGCCGCGCAGCAGGCGTTCGTTCTCCAGCATGCGCTCGCGCAGCGCGCTGCCGGCCTGTCCCAGCAGCGCGTCGAAATGCTGCTGCGCCTCGCGGCGCTCGAGCCGCTCCGCCTGCAGCCATGCCCCTGCCGTCAACAGCGCGCCGCCGGCCGCGACCAGCAATGACAACAAGGCAGGGGAAAGCGAAGTCAGTCTCATGGTCGATCAGTTCCGGCATGCAGCAGGGGCATGCCGTCTGCGTGGACGTGCCTTCGCATTAACGGGGGACTATACCGTGGCACGGGCAGCGCGCACACCCCCGCCGGGGATGGACCCGTTCGGGGGAAAGACCGCATGCCCCCCATGGCGGGGTATGGTAGGGTTGCACCGGAGATGCCCCCAAGTACGCGGTCTGCGCCACTGGTGCTCCAACTGCGCCCTACATGCCCGTCTACACACCCACGCTGAAAGCGCGCATTGCGATCATCACCACCGTGCTGGCCGCGGTGTTCGGCACCGGCATCGTACTGACCGCCCTGTACGATGCCCACCGCGACCTGCACGATGCGCTGCAGGTCCAGCAGGATTCCGTCGTCAAGCTGACCGCCAACCAGCTCGACACCGCCATGAACGACCGCATTGTGCTGCTGTCGCACCAGGCTGCGCAACTCAGCGGCCTGCTGGTGCAGGCACAGGGCGCGCAAGCCGCCGCGGCGCGCGAGCGGGCACTGGATACGCTGTCCGCAGCGATCCCGGTGCCGGCCGCGTTCAACGCGCTGCTGGTCGCCGACATGCAGGGCAACATCGTCACCCACCGCGGCGCCGGGGCGGACATTGGCGACCGCAGCTATTTCCGCGAGGCCGCCCGCTCGCTCGCGCCCGTAGTGTCGCCGCCCATCCGCTCGCGCACCAACGGCCAGATGGGGGTGATGGTGGCGGTGCCGGTGCTGACGCCGAACCGGACCTTCGTCGGCCTGGTGGGCGGCTGGCTGGACCTGTCCAGCGCCAACTTCCTGGTCGAGATCCTGCACAACCGCCTTGGCACCACCGGCTACTACTGCCTGGTATCGGCCGGCCCCAAGCCGGTCTATATCCGCCATCCCGATCCCGCGCAGGCGCGCCAGCCGGCGCTGGCCGTGGCCGATACCTGCGGCGAGGATGACAGCCCCGCGCCGCTGGAATTCCTCACGCCGGCGCGGCCGGTGATCGCGCGCTACCTGATGTCGAGCACCGGCTGGGAACTGGTGGCGCTGCTGCCCGCGCGCGAGGCCTACGCACCGCTGCACCAGATGCAGCAGCGCTTCCTGGGCATGGCCGGGGTGGCCATGGCGGCGGTAGCCCTGCTGATCTGGCTGGCGGTGCGGCGCCAGCTGGCGCCGCTGGCGCGCCTGCACAAGGTGGTACAGGCCAGCGCCAACGATCTGTCCGCGTTCGAGCGGCTGCCGACACGGCAGCAGCGCGACGAGATCGGCGACCTGACGCGCGCCTTCATCAAGCTGATGCGCGACGTGCGCGAGCGCCGCCAGGCGCTGGACCGCAGCGAACGGCGCCTGCGCGCGGTGACCGACACGCTGCCGTCGCTGCTGGCCTTTATCGACACCGATGAGCGCTATGTGTTCAACAACCAGGCCTACGAACGTGTCTTCGGCCTGAAGCCGGAGGAACTGCGCGGCAGGCACGTGCGCGAAATCCTGGGCGAGGCCCGCTACGCGCGCGTGCAGCCCTTCATGCAGCGCGCGCTGGCGGGCACTGCGGTGACCTTCGAAACCGAAGACAGCGACCCCGAATACCACTGCATGGAGAGCAGCCTGCGCCCGGAATGGAGCGCCGACGGCAGCGAGGTGGTGGGCGTGCATATCCACGTGCAAGACATCACGCAGCGCAAGCTGGAGACGCAGCGCCTGGCGCGCATGTCGCGCACCGACCACCTGACACAGCTGATGAACCGCAGCGCCTTCGAGGGCCAGCTGCATGCGGCGATGGTGCGCAGCCGCGAGCATGGCACGCTGATGGCCCTGCTGTACCTGGACATGGACCGCTTCAAGGCCGTCAACGATATCCACGGCCACGCCGCCGGCGACCAGCTGCTGCAGACCTTTGCCCAGCGCGTGCGCCGCTGCGTGCGCGAGCGCGACACCGTCGCCAGGCTGGGTGGCGACGAGTTCGCGGTGGTGCTCGAAGACATGACCCAGCCCGCCGCGGCACGCCGCGTGGCGCAGGCCATCCTGCAGGCGATGGACGAGCCCTTCTACTTCGAGGGCGTATCCGCCGACGTTGACGTCAGCATCGGCGTGGCGCTCTACCACGGCGGCCCGGCGCAGGACCGCGAACTGATGCGGCTGGCGGACGTGCTGCTATACCGCGCCAAGGGCGCGGGCCGCGGGCGCTATGAGATCGGCCCGCCGGAACTGGCGGGCGAGCTCAGCCCGCAGTAGGCGGCCCCGGCCGGGGGCTCAGTGGATAGTGCCGCCGGGCTTGTCCGACGCCGCGCCGCCGGCCCCCTCGGGCTCGAACGGCACGTGGCGGCCATCGCTGGACTGGTAGCCCAGCTGCGCATCGGCGCCCAGCATCTTCTCCCACGCGATCATGGCCTGGGCCACCGCATCGGGCGCGCCCTTGAACACCACCACGTCGTTGCCGCAGCCGGGGCATTCGCCGCCGAACACGGCATCGATGCCGGGCAGGCCCGGCACGTCGAGCGCGTCGAATTGCGCGAACGCGGTCTTGCAGTGCCCGCAGACCAACTGGGCGGGGCGCAAGGCCTCGATCTTTGCGCGTGCCTGTGCCGCACGCTCCTCGGGGGTTCCCCGCCGTTTTGCCTCGCCCATGATGTGCCTTCCTTCCCCGTGCTGCCGGTGTGTGTTTGCATCGGCCCCGCCAGTGCGGCCGGACCCGTGCCTGTTAGATGCGCAATGCGGGCCGGTGGTGCCCGGCCATGGTCGCAGGTGACGGCGGCGCTGCGTGCGCGCCGTCGCCGATCTGCTGCGCTCAGTTGGCATTGTAACCAGCGGCGCGCAGCAAATACCGGGCCGACAGGAACCGGCAGCGCCTGCTATTGTGGATAACGATGCCCCGTGCGCGTGCGGATGCGCCGCTTCCGCCACCGTGGGCATGCTGGTCCCCATCCACCTACCCCCGAAGGAGGACGTTCCATGATCCGACCCACCGTGCAGGAAAACGCCGCCCGCTACGCCGACTGCATTGCCGCCTGCAATGCCGCATCCGCTGCCGCACTCAAGTGCGCCGCGGCCTGCCTGGAAGAACAGGACGTGCGCAAGATGGCGCGCTGCATCGCGCTGGACATGGATTGCGCCGGCATCGCCCAGCTGGCCGCGTCCTACATGCTGCGCAACAGCGAGTTCGCGACGCTGGTGTGCGAAGACTGCGCCGAAGTCTGCAAGTGGTGCAAGGAGGAATGCGAGCACCATGACAACGAGCACTGCCAGGAATGCGCCCGCGCCTGCGCAGCCTGCATGGAGCAGTGCCTGAAGATGACGGCTTAGCGGTCCGCGCCCGATTCCTGCCGCCCCTGCGGCGGCTCGGCCAGTGCGACGAAGGCATCGATCAGCCTGGCGCCGCGCCGCTCGCGCAGGCAGTAGAGATACTCGTGCAGGCAGGGCGAGGCATCGGTGAAGCCCAGCACGCGCAGGTCCGGATGGCTCGGCACCTCGTGCCGGGCGATCACCGATACGCCCAGGTTGCGGATCACCGCCTCGCGGATCGACTCCCGGCTGCCGATCTCCATCTGCGCGGCGGGGCTCACGCGCGCCTGCGCCAGCATGTCTTCGGTTGCGATGCGCGTGGTCGACCCGAGCTCGCGCATCAGCAGGCGGCAGCCCGCCAGCGCACTGACGGCCACTTCGGTGTGCCCGGCCAGCGCATGGGTGCGATGCACCACCAGCATCAGCGGGTCCACGCCCAGCAGCACGCGCGACAGGCGCGCATCGTCCACCCGCTGCGACGAGGTGGCGATATCGACGCGGTATTCCTGCAGCGCTTCCAGCACCTCCTGCGAATTGCCCGTCACCACGCTGACATCGATGGCGGGAAAGCGCTCGCTGAAGCCGCGGATCAGCTCCAGCACATAGTAGGGCGCGGTCGCGCCCACGCGCAGGCTGCCGGTGCGCAGGTCGCCCGAATGGCGCAGGAAGAAGTCGATCTCGGTTTCCTGCTGCACCAGCGCCTCGACGCGCGGCAGCAATGCCAGCCCCGCGTCTGACAGCGCCAGGCGGCGCCCGCCGCGGTGGAACAGCTCGACCCCGTAGGCTTCTTCCAGCGCGCGGATCTGCGCGGTGATGGTGGGCTGCGACAGGCCCAGGCGCTTGGCGGCCTGCGTGACGCTGCCGATGCGGGCCACCATGAAGAAGGACTTGAGCTGGGCGATGAGCATGCGGCCGAGGGATGTCGCTAAGGGCAAGGCAAGGCGGCGGGCGCCTGGGCGCCGGCCGCGGTGAAGCGGTATTCTAATGGACTGCACCAAGCCACCCGGTCCAACCGTCCGCTGCCTTGCATAGGAGTCTGCCCATGTCTGACCCGTCCACCGCCGCCACCCGCATCGAGAAAGACAGCCTGGGCGACGTGCCCGTGCCCGCCGACCACCTGTGGGGCGCGCAGACCGAGCGCTCGCGCCAGAACTTCCGCATCGGCAACGAGAAAATGCCGCCGGCGCTGATCGAGGCCTTTGCCGTCCTGAAGCTGTGCGCGGCGCGCGCCAATGGCGAGCTTGGCGTGCTCAAGCCCGAACTGGCACACGCGATCGAACAGGCCGCGACCGAAGTCATCGAAGGCCGCTGGCCCGACGAGTTCCCGCTGTCGGTCTGGCAGACCGGATCCGGCACGCAGACCAACATGAACCTGAACGAGGTCATCGCGAACCGCGCGATTCAGTTGCTGGGCGGCAAGGTCGGCAGCAAGACGCCGGTGCATCCCAACGACCACGTCAACGCCAGCCAGTCCTCCAACGACAGCTTCCCCACCGCGATGCATATCGCCGCCACGCGCGCGATTCAGCAGCAACTGCTGCCGGCGCTGGAGCAGCTGCAGCAGACCTTCGCGCGCAAGGTGGAAGCCTTTGCCGATATCGTCAAGGTCGGCCGCACCCACCTGCAGGATGCGGTGCCGCTGACGCTGGGGCAGGAGTTCTCGGGCTACATGACGCAGGTGGCCGATGCGCAGTCGCGCCTGCAGCAGGCCATGCTGCGCGCGATGCCGGTGGCACAGGGCGGCACCGCGGTGGGCACCGGCCTGAACGCCCCGCACGGCTTCGCCGCGGCCTTCGCGCGCGCGCTGGCCGACTACACGGGCCTGCCGTTCGAGCCCGCGCCCAACCGCTATGCGCTGCAGGCCTCGCACGATGCGCTGGCCGACCTGTCCGGCGCGCTCAGCACCACGGCCTCGTCGTTCCTGAAGATCGCGCGCGACTTCATGCTGCTGGGCTCAGGCCCGCGCGCCGGCTTTGCCGAGCTGGTGCTGCCGGCCAACGAGCCAGGCTCATCGATCATGCCGGGCAAGGTCAACCCGACCCAGGCCGAGGCACTGGCGATGGTGTGCTGCCGCGTGATCGGCAACCACACCACGGTGACGCTGGCCAACGGGCTGGGCACGCTTGAGCTGAACGCCTACAAGCCAGTGATCATCTACAGCCTGCTGCAGTCGGTGAGCCTGCTGGCAGGGGCCGCGTCGAGCTTTGCCGAGCATATGGTCGAAGGCGTCGAGGCCGACCGCGAACGCATCGCCGAACTGCTGGAGCGTTCGCTGATGCCGGTGACCGCGCTCAATCCGCATATCGGCTACGACAAGGCCGCGGAGATCGCCAAGCTGGCGGTCAAGCGCAACCTGTCGCTGCGCGAGGCGGCGATCGCGTCCGGGCATGTCACTGAGGCGCAGTTTGCCGAGTGGATCGACCTGAAGGGGATGACGCGGGAGGTGTAGCGGGAGGTATAGCGGGGGTACAGCAGGGGTGCGCCCCGGCACGGAACCGATCCGCGCCGGGGCAGGCCGGCCTTAGCCGACGAAGGCCTTTTCCAGCACGAAATGGCCGGGATGGCTCATATTGCCTTCGGCAAAGCCGCGCTCTTCCAGGATGGCGCGGACGTCCTTGAGCATGTCAGGGCTGCCGCACAGCATGATGCGGTCGTTCTCCAGCGAGAACGGCTCCACGCCCAGGCGCTCGAACAGCTCGCCCGAGGCAATCAGGTCGGTGATGCGGCCGCGGTTGTCGAACTCTTCGCGCGTCACGGTCGGGAAGTACACCAGCTTTTCGCGCACCAGATCACCCAGGTGCTCGTGCTGCGGCAGGTGTTCCTGGATCAGCTCGCGGTAGGCCAGTTCTTCAACGAAGCGGCAGGTGTGGGTCAGCACGACCTTGTCGTAGCGCTCGTAGACCTCCGGATCGCGGATGATCGACAGGAACGGCGCCAGGCCGGTGCCGGTGGCCAGCAGCCACAGCGTCTTGCCGGGCAGCAGGTTGTCCACCAGCAGCGTGCCGGTCGGCTTCTTGCCGACGAAGATCTGGTCGCCCTCGCGCAGGTGCTGCAGGCGCGAGGTCAGCGGGCCGTCGGGCACCTTGATGCTGAAGAATTCCAGCGTTTCCTCATAGTTGGCACTGGCAATGCTATAGGCGCGCAGCAGCGGGCGACCGTTCACCTCCAGCCCGACCATGGCGAACTGGCCATTTTCAAAGCGAAAACCAGGGTCGCGCGTGCAGGTAAAGCTGAAAAGGGTGTCGGTCCAGTGATGGACGGAGAGGATGGATTGCTGGTTCAGGTTGCTCATGGCGAAACGCGGGATACAGCGGCAGGATGCAGCGCCAAAGACGGCTGGAAAGGAAGAATCTTAACGCATGCTTGGGGGCGGCGCAGGCGGAGCCTGCAACGCCAGCGCGGGATTTCCGGGATGTGCATGCGGTGCGGCCTATGCGGCACGCCCGATATTGTTGATAAATTCCGTCTAATCAATTTGATTTCCACACATTTATCCAAAGACAGCCAACATCCAACATGAGGTCATCTTCCCTTTGCTCCCAAGGAAACTGCCATGACCTCCACCCCAGCTATCTCCCGCCGCGCCGCGCTCGTCACCGGCGCCTCCCGCGGCATCGGCCGCGCCATCGCGCTGCGGCTGGCCGCCGACGGCTTCGACGTGGCCATTGGCTACGCCGGCAGCGCCGCCCGGGCCGAAGAGACGGTGGCGGCGGCGCGCGAGGCCGGCAGCAATGCCATCGCCATCCAGGGCGAGGTGGCGCAGGCGCCAGACGTGGCACGCCTGTTCGACACCGCGCAGCAGGCCTTCGGCCGGCTCGACGTGGTCGTCAACAGCGCCGGCATCATGCAGATGGCGTCGGTCGCGCCCGCCAGCCTGGACGCCTTCGACCAGACCATCGCCACCAACCTGCGCGGCGCTTTCCTGGTGCTGGGCGAGGCCGCCGCACGGCTGGGCCAGGGCGGACGCATCATCGCGCTGTCGACCAGCGTGATCGCGCGTTCCTTCCCCGGTTACGGTCCCTATATCGCGGCCAAGGCAGGCGTGGAAGGGCTGGTGCGGGTCCTGGCCAACGAGCTGCGCGGGCGCGGCATCACCGCCAACGCGGTGGCGCCGGGGCCGGTCGCGACCGAGCTGTTCCTCGATGGCAAATCGGAAGAGCAGGTGGCGCAGCTGTCCAAAGTGGCGCCGCTGGAGCGGCTGGGCACGCCCGAGGACATTGCCGCGGCAGTGTCGTTCCTGGCCGGGCCGGATGGGGCGTGGATCAATGCGCAGGTGGTGCGGGTGAACGGGGGCTTTGCCTGAGCCGTTGCCCGCCGGGGCAGAAGTCAGCCCCCGGGCGCCGGCAAGGATAGTTCGCAGCGCTGGCGCGCCAGCGTGTCGCGCGAGTAGCCGTGGCGCACGCGCAGCTGGTGCTCTACGGCGTCGGCCTGGTCCAGGCAGGCGAACACCAGGTCGTCCTTTACGCGCTGCGAAACACCCTTCAGGCGCGGCGCTTCATACGCGACCTGGCGCGCACGGCAGCGCAGGAACAGCAGCGTTTCCTGCGAGGCGGTGATCAGCTGGTCGTGCTCGATCCGCTTGCATTCGACCAGGTCCTGGGCAGGGGCGCTGGCGCCGGCAAAGAGCAAAGGCAGGCACAGCCATCGACGCAACGAGCGGTGCATGGCAAACGGGGGGCGCAGTAGGCCAGTTGAAGGTCCGGCTCGCATCATTGCCCATCCCCGCGCACAGTGCAAGCCGCAGCGCACGCAATACCCTGTTGCGTTTGGGCGCCAGACGGGCCGCAGCCAGATTCAGTGTCCAGCCACATGGACAATCGCGCGCAAACCCCGATGGCTGCGTCGACCCGGCCGGTCCATGCTGCATCGCAGCACGATCAAGGGGTGGGCAGGTCCGGCGGATCGGCTACGCTTCGATGGCAAATGCGCCGCCGTGCGCGCCAGTTCACGCCCCAGACCGGCGGGCTTCCGCCCGGCCTTCCCCCACGCTGATCGGCGGCCAGTTGCTGGCGGTGCTGGTGGTGGTGATCCTGCAGCAATGCCGCGCCAGACCAGATACCTGCATCACGAGCATTGATGCGCACCCCGCGGTGCTATGCCGCGGGACGCCGCCAAGAGCATGGCAATATACGGGGGCCGTAATCGCCCCCCTCTTTCGTTGATCACCCCATGGACCTGAACGCCCTGCGCCTGTTCGTCGACATCGTCGATGCGGGCAACCTGAGCGCGGCCGCGCGCAAGCTCAAGATGACGCGCGCCAATGTCAGCTACCGGCTCAAGGCGCTCGAAGAAGAGCTGGGCGTGCAGCTGCTGCGCCGGACCACGCGCCATGTCGAGCCGACTCCGGTCGGTGCCGGCTTGTACGAGCACGGCCGCAACATCCTGGGCGAGGTAGCCGCCGCCAATGCGCTGATCAGCAATATGGGCAAGAGCCTGAAGGGCCATGTGCGGCTCTCGGTGCCTACTGGCCTGGGCCATTCACTGCTGTCGCCGCTGCTGGTGCTGTTCAAGCAGCGCTATCCCGACATCACGCTCGACGTGGTCTTCGACAACCGTGTGCACAACCTGGTGTCCGAGGACGTCGAAGTGGCCCTGCGCATCATCTCCACCCCGCCGGATTCAGTGGTCGCCACCGAGATCGGCGAAGTCGACTGGATCGTGTGCGCGTCGCCAGCCTACCTGGCCGGCCACCTGGCGCCGCAAGCGCTGTCCGAGCTGCAGGGGCATGCGTTCGTGTGCGCGTCGCCCGAGGGGCAGAAGCTCAAGGCAACGGGCATCCGGCACAGTGGCGGCGGCGACGGCGGTGAGATCCGTGAGCAGGTGGTGCTGGAGCCAACGCTCACCTCCGAGAACTTTGCCTTCCTGAAAGAGGCGGTGCTGGCGGGCCTGGGCATCGGCATCTTCCCGATCTATGCGATCGGCGCGGAACTGGACAGCGGCGCCCTGGTGCCGCTGCTGTGCGACTACCGCATCAGCGTGTTCGGCAGCAAGCTCTACATGCTGACCATGCCCAACCGCTACCAGACGCTGGCGACGCGCTACCTGCTGAACTTCCTGAAGACCGAACTGCAGGCAGTGTGGCCGCGGCTGCACCGCTAGCGGTGCCTCCGGCAGCGGTCGCCACGGACTATAGTAGGAGCACAAGGATAACCGTCGGCGCATCCGCACCTGAGGAGCTACCATGGCCCTGGCTAGCACGCTTGCAAGCTGCCTGAGCAGCAAGAACACCCAGTACGACATCATCCGCCACCCTTATACCCTCAGCAGCATGGCCACTGCCGAGGCAGCGCATGTTCCCGGGGACCGGCTGGCCAAGACGCTGTTGCTGGAGGATGACCGCGGCTATGTGGCTGCCGTGATTCCTTCAAGCCACCATCTGCACATGGCCGCCATCTGCGAACAGACCGGGCGCAACCTGGTGCTGGCGCATGAGGACGAGATCCGCGAGATCTTCAAGGATTGCGACCTCGGCGCGATCCCGCCGGTGGCGATGGCCTACGGCATGCAGACCTATGTGGACGACAGCCTGATGGCGCAGCCCGACGTGTATTTCGAAGGCGGCGACCACCAGGAACTGGTGCACATGAGCGGCGAGCAGTTCTCGAAGTTGATGTCGGACGCTGGGCACGGGCAGTTTTCGCGCCGCATGATGTAAGCGGCGCCTTTTATTGGCCACTGGACGGCCGCCACGCGGGTTGCTAACCCGCGTGGTGGCCGTTTTGCTGCTGGCGGGCGGGTGAGCGAGGGAGACGCTTCAGCCTTCAGGCAACGCCGGCACGCTGTCGTCCTTCAGGTCCACGCCCGAGCGGCCCAAAGCCGCCGCGCCGCGCAGCAGGAAGGCCAGCCGGTCGGCGGCCTGCGCATACGGCAGGCCTTCGGGGCGCACGTTGGAGATGCAGTTGCGCTCGGCATCGGTGCGGCCCGTGCGCGGCGCATGGGTCAGGTAGATGCCAAGGCTGTCGGGCGAACTCAGGCCCGGCCGTTCGCCGATCAGCATCACCACCTGGCGCGCGCCCAGCAGCTCGCCGATCTCGTCGCCCAACGCCACGCGCGACTGCTCGGCCACCACCACCGGGCCGATGCGCCATGTCAGCGGCAGGCGCGGGCGGGTGGCATCGAGCAACGGCAGCGCGTGCGTCTGCGTGGCCAGCGCGGACAGACCGTCGGCAACCACGAACACCACATCGGGCGCCTCGCCAGGGCGTGCCGCGGCCAGCCGCGCGCGGCTGGCATCGTCCAGGCGCCGGCCCAGGTCTGGGCGCCGCAGGTAGTGCGCGCGGTCCGGCGCGGCGCTGTGCACGGCAAGGTTCGGCACCCCCGCCGCATCCAGCGCCGCGGTGACCGCGCCCACGTCCAGCGGCAGGTGCACCGCATCGCGCGCCTGCGCATGGGCCAGCCCGAAGGCCAGCACCGCATCGGTGGTCTGGCTGTGGCCGGTACGGCCCAGCGCTACACGCGCGCGCGTGAACTGGCGCAGGCGTTGCCAGGGATCGGCATCGGTGTTGGCAGGATCGGCGGGAGGCGGGCGTCTGGCCGTCATCGGCTGTACCTTACAGGCTGTGGGCCATCTGCAGCAGCGGCTGGCGCGCGGCGGGCTCGAGCAGCCTGCCGCTGGCATCGGCAATGCCCATGCGCTGCAGCCAGGCCTCGAACTCCGGCGCGGGGCGCAGCCCCAGCACCTCGCGCAGGTACAGCGCATCGTGGAACGAAGTGCTCTGGTAGTTGAGCATGATGTCGTCGGCGCCGGGCACGCCCATGATGAAATTGATTCCGGCCACGCCGAACAGCGTCAGCAGCGTGTCCATGTCGTCCTGGTCGGCCTCGGCATGGTTGGTGTAGCAGACGTCGCAGCCCATCGGCACCCCCATCAGCTTGCCGCAGAAGTGGTCTTCCAGACCGGCGCGGATGATCTGCTTGCCGTCGTACAGGTATTCGGGACCGATAAAGCCCACCACCGTATTGACCAGCAGCGGCGCGAACGCGCGCGCCACCGCGTAGGCGCGCGCCTCCATGGTCTGCTGGTCGACGCCGTGGTGCGCATTGGCCGACAGCGCGCTGCCCTGCCCGGTCTCGAAGTACATCAGGTTGTCGCCAACGGTGCCGCGCGCCAGCGCCTGCGCGGCGTCGTGCGCCTCGGCCAGCAGCGCCAGGCTGATGCCGAAGGCCGCATTGGCGCGCTCGCTGCCGGCCACCGACTGGAACACCAGATCCACCGGCGCGCCCTGCCCGATCGCGCGCAGGGTATTGGTGACGTGGGTCAGCACGCAGGATTGCGTGGGGATGTCGAAGCGGCTGCGCAGCTCGTCGATCATGCGCAGCAGCGAGACAATGGCGCCCAGGTTGTCCGAAGCCGGGTTGACGCCGATGGTGGCATCGCCGCAGCCATAGAGCAGCCCGTCGATGATCGACGCGGCAATGCCCTTGGGATCGTCGGTCGGGTGGTTGGGCTGCAGCCGCACCGAGAGCCGGCCCGGCAGCCCCACCGTGCTGCGAAAGCGCGTCACCACCTGGCACTTGCGCGCCACCGCCACCAGGTCCTGGTTGCGCATCAGCTTGCTGACCGCGGCGGCCATCTCCGGGGTGATGCCCGGCGCCACCCGCGCCAGCATGGCGCTGTCGGTTTCATGCAGCAGCAGCCAGTTGCGCAGGTCGCCCACGGTAGTGGCGCCGATGGCGGCAAAGGCCGCGCCATCGTGCCGGTCCAGGATCAGGCGCGTGACCTCGTCGTCCTCGTACGGCACCAGCGCCTCGGTCAGGAACTGCTTGAGCGGCACCTCGGCCAGCGCCAGCCGCGCGGCCATCCGCTCCTGCTCGCTGGCCGCGGCAACGCCCGCCAGCGCGTCGCCGGAACGCGCCGGGCTGGCCCGGGCCAGTAGCGTGCGCAGGTCGGCAAAGACGTGGCGGTGGGTACCGATGGTGTGGGTGTAGGCCATGCGTTCCGTTCCTGGACTCTGGAGAAAACGATGACAGCGGTGCGCCGGGCGCCTTGCCGGGCGCGATTCCCCCTAATATAGACAGCCTTTGCGTGTGCCGTGATGCCAACATCGCCTCAGCGCACACGGCCTGACTCAGGAACAACATCTGGATCGGCGAGAATCCAGAATAAATTTTGAGCAAATTGCATGCCGGAGACCCCGATGAAAGACCCAGACCCGACCGCCACCCCGCGCCTGCTGCCGGCCGCGTGGTACAGCGTCGGCACCGTCGCCTACCTGCTGACCGCCCTGGCGCTGTGGACCGTGCTCCACGCCAACCTGGTGGCGGCATTGCTGTCCGGCCTGCTGCTGTACTCGCTGGTGGACGTGCTGGCGCCGCGCCTGCAGCGCCTGCACCAGCGCCACGACGCCCTGGCCGTGGCCATCCTGTCGGCGCTGATCCTGCTGGGGCTGACGCTGGCGGGCTGGCTGCTGGTGCGCTTTGTCAGTGGCGAAGGCAATACCCTGGACGGGCTGCTCAACCATGTGGCCGACATCATCGACCGCTCGCGCGGGCAGATGCCGCCGTGGCTTAGCGATGCGCTGCCCAAGGGCGTGGACGAGCTGGCCAACACGCTGATCGAGACGCTGCGCGAGCATGCCGCGATGGCGCAGAAGCTGGGCGCCGAGGTGCTGCGCACGCTGGTGCATATCCTGATCGGGCTGGTGATCGGCGCGATGGTGGCGCTGTACCGCGCGGTGGTTCGGCCCAATCGCCGGCCGCTGGCCGCGGCGCTGGTGGCGCGCGCACGCACGCTGCAGCAGGCGTTCTCGCAGTTCATCTTCGCGCAGATCCAGATCTCCACCATCAACACCGTGCTGACGGCGATCTACCTGCTGCTGATGCTGCCGCTCTTTGGTGTGCACCTGCCGCTGACCAAGACGCTGGTGGTGATCACCTTCGTTGCCGGGCTGCTGCCGGTGCTGGGCAACCTGATTTCCAATACGGCCATCGTGGTGGCCTCGCTGTCGGTGTCGCTGCCGATCGCGGTGGCGTCGCTGGTGTTCCTGGTGGTGATCCACAAGCTGGAGTACTTCCTGAACGCGCGCATCATCGGTGCGCGCATCCAGGCCGCGGCGTGGGAACTGCTGATGGTGATGCTGTTGATGGAAACGCTGTTCGGCATCCCGGGCGTGATCGCCGGACCTATCTTCTATGCCTACCTGAAGCGGGAGCTGGCCGGCGCCGGACTGATCTGAGTGCCGCAGCCGGCTCGCCGCGGCGGTGGTAGGACCAATGCCTGCTCAGGCGCCGTCCTGCTCCACCCGGCTGCGCACGAAGTCGATATGGGTCTGCATGGCGGTGCGCGCCTCTTCCGGGCGGCGCGCGCAAATCGCATCGCACAGCGTGCGATGCTGCAGCAGCAACAGGTCTGACGCGCCGTCGTCCTGTTCGCGCAGGCCGGTGCCATTGATGGTGATGTGCTCGCGCAGCATGCCGATCACGCTGGTATGCAGGTGCAGGAACATGGTGTTGTGCGAGGCCTGGGCAATGGCGTCGTGCAGCTGCGCATCGGCATCGGCCTCTGCCTGCTTGTCGTCGGCGGCGCGCGCGCGTTCCAGCTCGGCCATCAGGGCGCGGATCCGCTTCACGTCAGCGGCATCCGCGCGCAGCGCCGCAAAATACGCGGTCGCGCCCTCCAGCACGCGGCGGAACTCCAGGATGTCGTCGCGCAGCGCGGGGTGGTCGGCCACCAGCTGGCCCCAGGGCGAGGCAATGCCGGCGCGCAGCTGGTCGGTGGCGTAGACCCCGGCACCGCGCCGGCTCTGCAGCAGGCCGCGCGCGGCCAGGCGCTGGATCGCCTCGCGCACGGTGTTGCGCGCCACCTCGTATTGCCCGGCCAGCACCCGCTCGGCCGGCAGCCGCGTGCCGGGCGGCCAGGTGCCGTCGAGCAGCGCGGTCTCGATCCGGCGCATGACCGACTCCACGCGTCCGCGGGTGCGCCCGTGCCTTGCTGCCGCTGCCGTCATGCCGTGTGTCCTCGCTCCTGAGCTTGCGCGCGTCGTCGGGCAGATTGGTCCAACCAATTTGTACCGCCGCGCGGAAGCGGGAATTATGCGCCGAAACGTGCGACCCCAGCACGTCCGGAGCGAGACATGAAGGATCGTCAGTACCCCACCGGCCCTGCCCCCACGCAGGCCTACCTGTTTGCCACCTGCCTGGTCGACATGTTCGTGCCGCAGGCCGGCCTCGACGCCGTGCGGTTGCTTGAACGCGAAGGGCTCACCGTGCACTTCCCGCGCGGCCAGAGTTGCTGCGGCCAGCCCGCCTACAGCAGCGGCAACCCCGACGCGGCCCGTGCGGTGGCGCGCGCCCAACTCGACCTGTTCAGCCAGCCCTGGCCGGTGATCGTGCCATCGGGCTCATGCGCGGGCATGATGCGCCACCACTGGCCGCAGCTCTTTGCCGACGATCCGGTGGCCGGCCCCAAGGCACTGGAACTGGCCGGACGCATCTATGAACTGGTCGAATTCCTGCTGCATGTGCTGAAGGTGGACTTTGGCGATGCCGCAGCGGCGGGCCAGGCGCAGGAGCGCATCGTGCTGCATACCTCGTGCGGCGCCCGTCGAGAAATGGGTACGCGCCAGCACGGCGTGGCCCTGGTCGACGCGCTGCCGGGCGTGACCCGCGTGGAGCATGAACGCGAATCAGAATGCTGCGGCTTCGGCGGCACCTTCTCGCTCAAGCATCCCGATATCTCCGGCGCCATGGTGCGCGACAAGGTGGCCTCGGCCTGCGCCACCGGCTGCGACCGGCTGGTCTCGGCCGACTGCGGCTGCCTGCTCAATATCGGCCATACCGCGGCGCATGACCGCGCCCCGCTGCAGGTGGAGCACCTGGCCACCTTCCTGTGGCGCCGTAGCGGAGGTGCCGCATGAGCACGCCCGGCGCCCGCGAACGCATGCTCGGCCGGCTGCGCGCCGCCGCGCCTGCACCGTCCCCAGGCACCGCGGAACTCGACCGCCGCATCGACGGCCATTTCGAGGCACGCCGCCATGGCACGCCAGCCGTTGGCGAACTGGCCGGCGCGATGCAGGCGGCACTGCAAGGGCTGCATGCCGAGGTCTGGTGCGCCAGCGAAGCGGCCTGGCCGGCATTGCTGGCCACTGAGCTGGCCAATGCCGGCGTGAAGCGCCTGCTGCTTGATCCCGCCAGCCAGGCCGGTGCCGCACTGGCGGCCGCCTTGCCGGCCCACATCGAAGCCATCGGCTACGACCGCCCGATCGAAGCGTGGAAGGCGGAGCTGTTCGACACCATCGATGCCGGCTTCACCGTGGCGCGCTCCGGCATTGCCGCCACCGGCACGCTGGTGGTCGCGCCCGATGCGGGCTCGCCACGCACGGTGTCGCTGGTGCCGCCGCTGCATGTCGCGCTGGTGCGCGCCTCGACGCTGCACGCCGACCTGCATATGGCCGTGCGCACCGAGCGCTGGTCCGACGGCATGCCGGCCAACCTGGTGCTGATCTCCGGCCCCTCCAAGACCTCCGACATCCAGCAGACGCTGGCCTACGGCGCGCATGGTCCGCGCCGGCTGTGGGTCGTGATCGAGACCGACACTGCGGAGGCCGGGCAATGAGCCAGCACGCACTGAATTTTGTTCCGCCGCAGGACTTCAAGGCACGCGCCCGCGAAGCGCTGGACGATCCCAAGCTGCGCCAGAGTTTCCGCGGCGCGATGGACTTCCTGCAGGGCAAGCGCCTGGCGCAGTTCCCCGACGCGGATGAGCTGGAACGCTTGCGCGACCTGGGCGAGGCGGTGCGCCAGCACGCGCTGGCCAACCTGCCGGACCTGCTGGTGCAGCTGGAGGCAAAGCTCACCGCCGCCGGCGTGCAGGTGCACTGGGCCGAGAACGCCGACGAAGCCAACGCGATCATCCACCGCATCGCGGCATCGAAGCAGGCGCAGCGCGTGATCAAGGGCAAGTCGATGGCCAGCGAGGAGATCGAGCTGAACCATTACCTGGCCGAGCGCGGCGTGGACTGCATCGAGTCGGACATGGGCGAGTACATCGTCCAGCTGGCCGGCGAAAAGCCCTCGCATATCGTGATGCCGGCGATCCACAAGACCAAGGGCGATATCGCGCAGCTGTTCCAGGCGCATATCCCCGACACGCCCTATACCGAGGATGTCGACGCGCTGATCCAGACCGGCCGCCGTGCGCTGCGCCAGGCCTTTGTCGAAGCGGATATCGGCTTGTCCGGCGTGAACTTCGCAGCCGCGGACACCGGCACGCTGTGGCTGGTGGAGAACGAAGGCAACGGCCGGCTTTCCACCACCGTGCCCGACGTGCATATCGCCATCATGGGCATGGAGAAGGTCGTGGCCCGGCTGGAGCATATCGTGCCGCTGTCCACGCTGCTGACGCGCTCGGCCACCGGGCAGGCCATCACCACCTACTTCAACCTGATCTCCGGGCCGCGCCGCGCCGGCGAGCGCGACGGCCCGCGCGAGGTCCACCTGGTGCTGCTCGACAACGGCCGCACCCAGGCCTATGCCGACACGCAGCTGCGCGCCACGCTGCAATGCATCCGCTGCGGCGCATGCATGAACCACTGCCCGGTCTACACGCGCATCGGCGGCCACGCCTACGGCACGACCTATCCCGGCCCCATCGGCAAGATCATCTCGCCGCACCTGCTGGGGCTGGACGCCACCGCCGACCTGGCCACCGCCTCGAGCCTGTGCGGCGCCTGCGGCGAAGTTTGCCCGGTGCGCATTCCGATTCCGCAATTGCTGGTGCGCCTGCGCACCGAGGCCAACCGTGATCCCGCAGAGCAGGTCGTCAACCCGCTGCGCGGCCAAGGCGCCAAGTACAGCCGCGGCGAGCACCTGGTGTGGCGTTTCTGGAGCGGCGCGTATTCGCACCCGGCGACGTACCGGCTGTTCCGCTGGGCCGCCACGCGGCTGCGCGCGCTGACGCCGTCGAAGCAGATGGGATGGACGCAGCACCGCACGCCGCTGAAGCCGGCGGCGAAGAGCCTGGCGGACTTGCTGAAGGAGAAGGGGCAGCCGGAGTAATCCGTCATCACGGGCGCGAGCGGAACCGCTCGCGGCTGTGTTCACCAACAAAACAAAGATTTCCCGAAACACCACCGAAGCAGGAGACTAAACCGTGCAACCCTGGACCCAACTCTATACACCGCTGGGCAGCCTGTGGCTGTCGTCGCTGGCGGCAGCCATTCCCATACTGTTCTTCTTCATTGCGCTGGCCGTCTGGCGCATGAAGGGCCATGTCGCCGCGGCCGTGACGCTGCTATTGGCGCTGGCCGTGGCGATCTTCGCCTACGGCATGCCTGCGCAGCAGGCGCTGGCCTCGGCCGGCTTCGGCTTTGCCTATGGGCTGTGGCCGATTGCATGGATCATCGTGACCGCGGTGTTCCTCTACAAGATCGTGGTCAAGACCGGCCAGTTCGACGTGATCCGCGCCTCGGTGCTGTCGATTACCGACGACCAGCGCCTGCAGATGCTGCTGATCGGCTTTGCCTTCGGCGCCTTTCTGGAAGGCGCGGCGGGCTTCGGCGCGCCGGTGGCGATCACCGCGGCGCTGCTGGTGGGCCTGGGCTTCAACCCGCTGTATGCGGCGGGCCTGTGCCTGATCGCCAATACCGCGCCGGTGGCGTTCGGCGCGATGGGCATCCCCATCATCGTGGCCGGTCAGGTCACGGGCATCGATCCCTTCCATATCGGCGCCATGGCCGGCCGCCAGCTGCCGCTGCTGTCACTGCTGGTGCCGTTCTGGCTGGTGTTCATGATGGACGGCGCCAAGGGCGTGCGCGAGACGTGGCCGGCGGCGCTGGTGTGCGGCGGCAGCTTTGCCGTGACGCAGTACTTCACCTCCAACCATATCGGGCCCGAACTGCCGGACATCACTTCGGCACTGGTCAGCCTGGTGTCGCTGGCCGCGTTCCTGAAGGTATGGCAGCCGCGCAGCGCGTCGCAGCGTGCCGGCGGCAATGTCAGCGGCGGCACCGTCGCGCTGGCTGGCTTCGGCGGCGGCTTCGGCGGTGCGATGTCCAGCCGCAAGGCTTCGCCCTACACCCTGGCGCAGACGCTGCGCGCGTGGGCGCCGTTCGGCATCCTGACCGCCATCGTCACGGTGTGGAGCCTGCAGCCGTTCAAGGCGCTGTTCGCGGCCAATGGCGCGCTGGCGGGAACGGTGCTGAAGTTCAAGATCCCCGGGCTGGACCAGATGGTGATCAAGGCCGCGCCGATCGTGGCCACGCCCAAGGCCTATGACGCGGTGCTGAAGCTCGACCTGCTCTCCGCCGTCGGCACCGCCATCCTGCTGACCGCTCTGATCTCGGCGGTGCTGCTGCGCATGAAGCCGCGCACGCTGCTGGCCACCTTTGCCGAGACCCTGGTGGAACTGGCGCGCCCGGTGCTGTCGATCGGCCTGGTGCTGGCATTCGCCTTTGTCGCCAACTACTCCGGCATGTCGTCGACACTGGCGCTGCTGCTGGCCGGCACCGGCGCGGCCTTCCCGTTCTTCTCGCCGTTCCTGGGCTGGCTGGGGGTGTTCCTGACCGGTTCGGACACTTCGTCCAATGCGCTGTTCTGCGCGCTGCAGAACACCACGGCGCATCAGATCGGCGTGTCGGACACGCTGCTGGTCGCCGCCAACACCACCGGCGGCGTCACGGCCAAGATGATCTCGCCGCAATCGATCGCCGTGGCCTGCGCGGCGACCGGGCTGGTGGGCAAGGAGTCGGAGCTGTTCCGCTTCACGGTCAAGCACAGCCTGCTGTTTGCCGTGATCATCGGCATCATGACGGTGGTGCAGGCTTACCTGTTGCCGGGGATGATCCCGGGGTGATGAGCTAGCCGGAATCAATGAAGAAAGGCGGCCATATGGCCGCCTTTTCGTTTGCCGCGCGGCAACGTCGCGTCTAATCCAGGAACTCGTCCCCTTCGGTGAGCGGCGCATACCGGTACGTCGCCGGCGTCCGGCTCAGCTTGACCGGCGCACCCAGCCCTTTGTAGCCACCCTCCATCTCCACCACCATCTCGCGGTGCTGCGTATGCGGATGCTGCAAGGCGTCGGCCACGGACAGCACCGGCGCGCAGGGCACGCCCGCGGCCACCAGCTCGTCGGCCAGCACCTTGCCATTGAACTCGCACAGCCTGGCTTCCAGTTCCGCCTTCAGCGCCACGCGGTTCACCGAGCGCGCGCCCGCCGTGGCATAGCGCTCGTCATCGGCCAGTGCAGGCAGCCGCAGGTGCTCGCACAGGATGCGGAACTGCCGGTCGTTGCCCACCGCCAGGAAGATCGGGTCGGTGGCGGTCGCCACCGTGTCGTACGGGTAGATGTTGGGATGCGCATTGCCGGTGCGCTGCGGCGTCTTGCCGCTCATGAACCAGTTGGCCGCATGCGGATGCAGCAGCGACAGGCCGGAGTCATAGAGCGCGGCCTCGACGAACTGGCCGCGCCCGCTGCGCGCGCGCTCCTGCAGTGCCAGCAGCACGCCGATCACGGCGTTCAGGCCGGTCACCATGTCCACCACCGGCAAACCCACGCGCAGCGGATCGCCATCGGCCTCGCCGTTGATGCTCATGATGCCGGACATGGCCTGGATGGCGGCGTCGTAGCCGGGCAGGCCGCCCAGCGGGCCATCCGCGCCGAAGCCGGACACGCGGCAATGGACCAGCCGCGGGAAGCGCGCGGACAGCGTGTCGTAGCCCAGCCCCCACTTCTCCATGGTGCCGGTCTTGAAGTTCTCGACCAGCACGTCGGCCTCGGCCAGCAGCGCAAGCAGGACTTCACGATCCGCCTCGGCGGTCAGGTCCAGCCGCATCACGCGCTTGTTGCGGTTCAGGCCGAAGTAGTAAGAGGCCACGCCGTCCTTGAACGGCGGCCCCCAGGTGCGGGTGTCGTCGCCCTGCGGCGGTTCGATCTTGAGCACGTCGGCGCCGTGGTCGCCCAGGATCTGGCCGCAGTACGGGCCGCCCAGGATGCGCGACAGGTCGACCACGCGGATGCCGGCGAGCGCGCCGGGGCTGGTTTGGGTCATGGCTGGTTTTCCTGTGCGGTTCAGTCAAGCTGGGCGCCGGACTTCTGCACCACGGCGCGCCACTTGCCGACCTCGGCCTTGACGAAGCCGCCAAGCTGCTCGGGCGTGGTCGACGGCGCGAACTCCAGGCCCTGCGCCTGCAGGGTCTTGCGCACCTCGGGCTGCTTGAGCGCATCGGCAAAGGCACGGTTGAGCTTGCCGATCACTTCGGGCGGCGTGCCGGCGGGCGCGACCACGCCGAAGAACACCGATACATCGAAACCTGGCACGCCCTGCTCGGCCACGGTCGGCACATCCGGCAGCGCCTGCGAGCGCGCCTTGGTGGTGACGCCCAGTGCGCGCACCTTGCCGCTCTTGATGAAGGGCATCGCGGTCAGCACATCGGTGAAGGTCATGCTGACCTGCCCGCCCAGCAGGTCGTTCAGCGCGGGACCGGTGCCCTTGTACGGGATGTGCTGGAAATCGGTGCCGGTGACGTTGTTGAACAGCACCCCCGCCAGGTGCGACGAGGCGCCGTTGCCGGACGAGGCATAGGTCAGCTTGCCCGGGTGCGCCTTGCCATAGGCGATCAACTCCGCGACGTTCTTCGCCGGCACGGACGGATTGACCACCAGTACATTGGGCAGCTGGCCGATCTGGATCACCGGCGCGAAGCTCTTGACCGGGTCGTAGTTGATCTTGCGGTACAGGCTGACGTTGATCGCCAGCGGCGCCGAGGTGCCGAACATCAGCGTGTAGCCGTCGGGCTCGGCGCGCGCCACCACCTCGGCACCGATGTTGCCGCCGGCGCCGGCGCGGTTTTCCACCACCACCGGCTGGCCAAGGCTGGTCTTGAGCGCAGCGGCAAGCGTGCGCGCCATGGCATCGGTGGGGCCGCCCGGCGGGTAGGTGACGACCATCATGATCGGCTTGGACGGAAAGTCCTTCTGCGCGAAGGCGGGGGCGATAAAGAGCGAGCAGGCGGCGATGGCCGCTACGCGGTGCCAGAGTTTCATGGCGTTGTCTCCTGGGTATAGGACGTCTCCCGCCTCGGGGCAGGATGGTTTTGCGGGGGATTGGTGCCGGACGTGGATCCGGTCAGAACACGTTGACCTGGTCGACCGCGCCGGCGGCACGCACGGTGCCGTCAACCGGCGCGACGGTCTCGGCCAGCCATTCGGGCTCGGCCTGCGCGGCCAGCGGGTCCTGCGGCAGCACGCGATGGCGCAGCACCAGCTGCGCCAGCCGCATGCGGCGCACCGAGCCGATGCGCCCGGCCTCCCAGGCCATCGCCACCGCGCTGGTGACGTGGTACAGCGCCGAGGCCGCCTGGCGCGCCAGCAGTTCGCCGTCGGCGCCGGCATCGGCGGCTTGCGCGGCCAGATTCGCAGCGGCGGCGATGGCGCGTTCGAACACGGCACGCGCCGCCGCATGCATCGGCGTATCGGCCAGCAGGCCAGCCAGGTGTGCCTGCAGCACCGGCAGCGCGCCTTCGCGGCGGACCGCCCGCAGCACGTCGAGCGCAACGATATTGCTGGTGCCCTCCCAGATCGAGCCAAGGTGGGCGTCGCGCACCAGGCGCGGATCACTCCATTCCTCGATATAGCCGCAGCCGCCGCGGATCTCCATGGCGTCGCCGGTGACCTTGCGCGCATCGCGGCAGGCGCGGAACTTGATCAGCGGCGTCAGGATGCGCATCAGCGGGTAGGCGTCGGCCTCGCCGGCATCTGCGCGGCGCAGCGCTTCGGCGGTCTGGAACACCATGGTGCGCGCCTGCTCGGTGGGCAGGGTCAGCTTGAGCAACTGGCGGCGCATCAGCGGCATGTCCTGCAGGCGCTTGCCGAACGCCTGGCGCTCGCGTGCGATGAACAGGCCCTCGGTCAGCGCGCGGCGCATCAGGCCGGCGGCGCGCACGCCGTTGGACAGGCGCGAGTTGTTGATCATGTCGGCCATCTGCACGAAGCCGCGGCCGGGTTCGCCGACCAGCCAGGCATGCGCGCCTTCCAGCCGGATCTCGCCGCTGGCCATCGAGCGCGTGCCCAGCTTGTCCTTCAGGCGGATGATACGGTAGTGGTTGTCGCTGCCATCGGCCAGCTTGCGCGGCAGCAGGAACAGCGACACGCCCTTGTGGCCCGGCACGGCGTTGCCGGCCTCATCCTCCACGCGCGCCAGCACCATCGCCAGCGCGGCATCGGGGTTGGAGCAGAACCACTTGTCGCCCAGCAGGCGCCAGCCGCCCTCGGCCGAAGCGTCGCGCACCGCGCGGGTGGCAGTGGCGGCGACGTCGGAGCCGGCGCCCTGCTCGGTCATGAACATCGCGCCCTGGTGCAGATCATCGAACACCTGGGTGGTCAGGTTGGGCAGGTAGCGCCCGACCAGCGCCGGGTCGCCGAACTTGCGCAGCGTGCGCGTCAGCGAATCGGTCATCGAGAGCGGGCAGCACAGGCCGAACTCGGCCTGCACAAACAGATATGTGAGTGCATACTTAGCCGCTGGCGGCATGGGCTTGTCCCAGCCCAGCACCCCGCCGCGGTGCGACGCCGCCGCCAGGCCGAATTCGGCAAAGGCCACGCGCTCCATCTCCACATAGGCCGGATGCTTGTCGATGCGCTGCGCATCCACGCCCGCGCGGGTACGGTAGGTGAGTTCGGGGGGATGGCGGTCGGCCACGCCGGCCAGTTCGTCGAGCACGCCGCCGGCCAGCGCACCCATGCGCTCCAGGTGCGGCAGCAGGTGGTTGAACAGGTCGGGCGGCAGGTAGAGCGGCAGCAGCGCGCGCAGGTCGGGGTCGGCGGCAAACAGGCTGCCGCCCTGGCGGTCCGGTACCGGGTGGGCAGCGGCCGGTGCGGCGCAAGGGGCTTGAAGTGTGGTGTCGCGCACGGCGCTGGATGGCATGGCGGGTCTCCTGGGATTGGACGGTGCCGGCTTGCGGCCCCTTTGACCTCCATTATTGAAACCCCAAGGATTCGCGTCTAATTCTAAAATTGGCTTGATCAATATGAATTCTGTATCGCCATGGAATTCCGCCACCTGCGTTACTTCCTCGTGCTGGCCGAGGAACTGCACTTCGGGCGTGCCGCGCGCCGGCTTGCCATTTCCCAGCCGCCGCTGTCGCTCAATATCCAGCAGCTGGAGGCCTCGGTCGGGGCGCGGCTGTTCGACCGCGACAGCCGCGGCGTGCGGCTGACCGCGGCCGGGCGGGCCTTCCGCGAATCGGCCACGGCGCTGCTGGCGCAGGCCGAGGCGGCGCGGGTGCTGGCACGCGAGATCGAGGCGGGCGCGATCGGGCGGCTGCGGGTGGGCTTTGTCGGCTCGATGCTGTATCGCGGCTTGCCACAAACGCTGCGCGCGTTCCAGGCGGCCTATCCCGGCATCCAGGTGGCGCTGACCGAGCTCAACTCGCAGGAGCAGATCGACGCGCTGCTGCACGACGAGCTCGACGTCGCCTTTATCCACACCGGCCGCGTGCCAGACACGCTGCAGGCTACGCTGGTGCACAGCGAGCCCTTTGTCTGCTGCCTGCCGGCCGACCATGCGCTGGCCGCGCTGCCGGAGTTGCCGCTGGCGGCATTGCGCGGCAAGCCGTTCGTGCTGTTCTCGCGCAAGGCCTCGCCGGACTACTACAGCCGCATCTTCGACATGTGCGCGGCGCAGGGCTTCTACCCGCAGATCCGGCATGAAGTCCGGCACTGGCTGTCGGTGGTGTCGCTGGTGTCGCAGGGAATGGGCGTGGCGGTGGTGCCGGCGGCGCTGGCGCGCTCCGGCATGGCCGGGGCCGCGTTCCGGCCACTGGCCGACTCGTCGGTACGCTCGGAGGTCTACTGCGCGTGGAAGACGGCGCCGGACCATCCGGCGCGCGACCATTTCGTCGGCATGGTGCGGGAGATGACAGCCGCCGCCCACGGCAGCCCCAAAGAAAAAGCCACCGGTCCATAGACCGATGGCTTGTGAAGTACGCGTGGAACGGGGTGTTCAGCGTGCTTGAAGCTTAACCCTGCCCGCTTACGGCATCCAATAACGCAAATGCAGTAATTGATTGGCGCTGCATGAGGCTGGTTGCATTCGGCTTCGCAAAGCCGAACTGTGCTGCATCAGGCTGAATTCATGCGCAGCCTTCTACACTTCTACCAGCGCCCTGCGGCACCGGTTGCGCGTGACGCCAGGCCCGGGAAACGTTGCCAAGGCCGCCCGCTCCCCCCAGCCACCCACAACTCGAACGGTTATCATTTGCCTCCTGCGGCGCAATGACGGCGGCAGCAGGCCGGCGTGCCCGCCCTTTGAGGGGCAACGCCATGCCTCAATTACGATACAATGAAAACGATTTTCATTTACACACCCCGGCGTGGTCGCGCTGACCGCTTGGCGGCAGACCGCGCCACGGACTGGAAGCATGATGCGGTTGTCTGAACTTCCACGGCGCACGCCCGCCGTTGTGCAATCGGTGGACGACGCCACCCCGGGAGACCCGGTCGCGCGCCGCCTGCGCGAACTGGGCTTCGTCCCCGGTGAAGCCGTACAGATCATCGCCTACGGCCCCTTCGGCATGGACCCGCTGGTGGCACAGGTAGGCTTCACCCGCTTTGCGCTGCGCCGCTCGGAAGCGGCACGCATCGGCGTAGCGGTCGCCAGCGCCTCGGTCACCAGCATCGCCCCCGCCACGCAGGGCGGCGACCAGACCGCCAAACCGTCCGCAAAACGGACTGCCTGAGCCTTCCCCCGGATTATGTCTGCAGCTCCTTCCACTTCCGCCCTGCGCATTGCGCTGGTCGGCAATCCCAATTGCGGCAAGACCGCACTGTTCAACCGCCTGACCGGCAGCCGCCAGAAGGTGGCCAACTATGCGGGCGTGACCGTCGAGCGCAAGGAAGGCTACTTCGTGTCGCCGGCCGGGCGCCAGGTGCGCATCCTGGACCTGCCGGGCGCCTACAGCCTGCACGCGGCCAGCCTCGATGAAGCCATCACGCGCGATGTCTGCCTGGGCAGGCGTGCCGGCGAGCAGCGCCCGGACCTGCTGGTGTCGGTGGTCGATGCGACCAACCTGCGCCTGCACCTGCGCTTCGTGCTGGAACTGCGCCGCCTGGGCCTGCCCATGGTGGTCGTGCTCAATATGAGCGACGCCGCCGCGCGGCGCGGCATCCAGATCGATCGCGACAAGCTGTCGGCCGCGCTGGGCGTGCCGGTGGTCAGCACCGTGGCGGTGAAGCGCGACGGCGCCGCGACACTGGTCAGCCTGCTTGACGACACCCTGCCGCCGGCCCCGCCGGTCACGCCGGAACCCGCCAACGACATTGACGTGCATGCCGAGGTCAACCGCCTGCTGGCGGCCGCGGTCAGCATGCCGGCGCGCACCGCCGCGCTGGATGACCGCCTCGACCGCATCGTGCTGCATCCGGTGATCGGCCTGCTGCTGCTGGCGCTGCTGCTGTTCCTGATGTTCCAGGCGGTGTTCTCGTGGGCCGAGCCGTTGATGGACGGCATCGAGGGCGGTGTGCACTGGGCCGGCGAGATGCTGGGCGCCTACCTGCCCGACGGCATGCTCAAGAGCCTGCTGGTCGACGGCCTGGTCGCAGGCCTGGGCAGCGTGGTGGTGTTCCTGCCGCAGATCCTGATCCTGTTTCTGTTCATCCTGACGCTGGAGGAATCCGGCTACCTGCCGCGCGCGGCCTTCCTGCTGGACCGCCTGATGATGGGCGCGGGGCTGTCGGGGCGCTCGTTTATCCCGTTGCTGTCCAGCTTTGCCTGCGCCATCCCCGGCATCATGGCCACGCGCACCATCCAGGACCCGCGCGACCGGCTCACCACCATCCTGGTGGCGCCGCTGATGACCTGCTCGGCACGGCTGCCGGTGTATGCGCTGCTGATCGGCGCCTTCATCCCCGAGCGCACCGTGATGGGCCTGTTCAACCTGCAGGGGCTGGTGCTGTTCGCGCTGTACGTGGCCGGCATCGTCAGCGCGCTGGTGGTGGCCTACGCGCTCAAGTTCTTCCGCCGCGACCGCACCGACCATCCGCTGCTGATGGAGCTGCCGTCGTACCGCATCCCCAATCCGCGCGATGTGGCCATCGGCCTGTGGGAGCGTGCCCGCATCTTCCTGTCGCGGGTGGGCAAGGTGATCCTGGCGCTGACGGTGCTGCTGTGGTTCCTGTCGACCTTCCCGTCCGCGCCCGTGGGCGCGACCGCGCCGGCCATCGACTACAGCTTTGCCGGCATGATCGGCCATGCGCTGCAGAAGGTGTTCGCACCGGTGGGCTTCAACTGGCAGATCTGCATTGCGCTGGTGCCGGGCCTGGCCGCGCGCGAAGTGGCCGTGGGCGCGCTGGCTACCGTCTATGCGCTGTCGGGCAGCGAAGAGACCGTGGCCACGCAGCTGGCGCCGATGATCGCCGCGCAATGGTCGCTGGCCACCGCGCTGTCGCTGCTGGCCTGGTACGTGTTCGCACCGCAGTGCATCTCCACGCTGGCAGTGATCCGGCGCGAGACCGACTCGTGGAAGGTGATGGCGCTGTCGGCGGCCTACCTGACCGGGCTGGCCTACCTGGCGGCCTTCGTGACCTACCGCGTCGCGCTGATGTTCAGCTGAGGCACCGCGCCGCCATGACCCTCTACCACGCCATCGAAACGCTGCTGGTCCCGCTGATCGTGCTGGCATGCGCGGTGTCGGTGATCGCGCGCTACGCGCCGCGCACGCGCGAGCGCGTCAAGGCGGCGCTGGCCGCGCGCCTGGGCGGCGGCGCCGCCACCGGCTGGCGTGCCCGGCTGGTGCGCTGGCTGGCCCCGAAAGCCGCAGCGGGCTGCGCCAGCGGCTGCGACGACGGCGGCTGCAATACCTGCGGATCCAACACCGCCGGCACCACCTCCGGCACGCAGGACAAGCCTGCCGAACAGGTGATTCGCTTCGTGCCCAAGCGCTGAACGGCGCGATTTCCTCCTCCACAGATCTACGCAGAAACGGGTACGCCCGCTGCTTCCGCCCGGCGCGGAGGCAGCGCTTTGCGCTCGCCTGCAAGCTGTCCAGCGGCGATAAAACGTGCCTGGAAGGGCTGGCACTTTCGCACGCAGAAACGGGTACGCTTTGCGCACTGGCTTGCCTGGTGCGCATATAGGGGACGTCCCGCAAAGGCAGGCTCAGCCTTGTCCCGACGCCTATGCTGGCCTGCCCCGGCAGCACCTGAAACGCTTGGCGCCGGTCACGCAGAAACGGGTACGCTTTGCCGGCATCCCTCCCTACGGCCGCTTGTTTGCCCACAAAGCGAAACGCCCTCCGGATGGAGGGCGTTTCGCCAGGCGCGGGAACCTGCTGCTTACTTGACCGTACCGTAGAAGACCAGCTTCAGCGGCGTATTGTCGGCGACGGCATTACAGGTCACGGTAAGAGTGAAGTCGCCCTGCGCTGTGCCAGTGACGTTCTTCTGATGATCCGCAACGCCAGGCGACAACTCCACCGGGCCGGTGCTGGTCCACGCCCAGTTGATGCACGCGGTGTACTGCGCATCGTCGCCAAGGTGCTTCATGCGCGCGGTCACCGGGATACTCATCGGCGGCATCAGCAGCAGCGTCATCGGATCCTGGTTGTCGCCAACCAGCGCCCAGACCGGGTTCTCGGTCACCGTCAGCGTGGCGCTGCGGCGTTCGCCGAGCCTGGTGCTGACAGCCGTCACCGTCAGGCTGCTCTGGACCGGACCCTTGTCGTTGGCCAGGCTGGTGCTGACCGTGGCGTCATGCGTACCCGCCGCGTCCGATGCGGACAGCGTGGCCGAGGTCGCCGTGTAGGTCCAGGCGCCGTCGAACTCCGCGGTCACGTCCTGGCCATCGTGGCGCAGCACACGCGAGGTGAAGGTTTCCGGACGGTTGCTGAAGACCTGCAGCGCATTCACCTCGCGGCCGCCCTTGGTTGTCACCACGCGATAGGCGGCGGCGCCGTTCTTCTGCACTGTCACCGCGATCAGCCCGGCAATGGCATGCCCGTCCGGTGAGGTCACCGATACCGAGACACTGGCCGTGGCCACGGCAGTGGGTGAGCTGTTGCTCGCCTTCAGCGTGGCGCTGTTCTGGCTGGCAGTGACCTGGACCGCGGAGCCGCTGCTGGACCATGCCCAGCTGTTGACGCTGGCGGATACATCGGCGCCGTTGCTGTCGACCAGCGATACCTTGACCGGCAGCGTCTGCCCGTCGCTCATCGACAGGCTGCTGTTCGGGATCGACAGGCTGTAGCTCAGCGCCGAGGCCGGCACCACGGTGATGGTGGCGGATTGCGCGGGCAGCTGCACCGTGGTGTTGTCGGCGCCCTTGACGCTCGCCACCACCTGGACGGTGGTCGTCCCGGTTGCAATGCCCTTGACCACGGCGCTGCCCGGCGTGGTGGCACTCGGCTCCACGGTGGCAATGCCGCTGTCGGTACTGGTCCAGTTGAAGGTGGTGTTGCCGGAGACGTCGATGCCGTTGCTGTCCACTGCCAGCGCGCTGATGGTGATCGTGCGGCCGACGCCGACCTCGCCCGAGGTCACGCTCATCTTCACCGTATAGGTCAGCGGCGTGGAACCGCCTGCGTTTGGCGTGGCGGGCGTGCTCGAACCACCGCCGCCACCGCACGCTGCCAGCAGCATGGTCATGGCAGCGCCCGCCAGCCAGGATGCCCACGTTCTCAGTCTCATGATGTTCCCCCCAGTCATGTGTTTTTTCCCGCGCTACCAGCCTAGGCACAAAGGTGCCAGCGCAATACCGGCCAGAGGACTGAGGCGCAGCGCACAGAGCATGCGCGTGATTCATCCTTTCAGCGCAGCGGCACCGCCATTCGGGCGAGGCAAACATGACCGGCAGGGTCCCGGCCGCAACCTGGCCCCAGCCGTTTGGCGCAACCCGCGCATGGCAGTCCCCCGATCGGGCCACGTTCGCACCCGGCGCTCCCCCACGCTTGACCGGGGCCGGCCTTGTCGACTAACCTTTGCCAGTCATCCGGCTCCTGCCGGATGCGCACCAACCACGAGCGGCCCCGGCCCTCCTCCTCCAGGCACGATGAACCGTTACACCAGCACACTCAGCCAGGCTGCCGATGCGTCCCGCATCGCTGCCCGCGCGCGCGTGCTGGCTGCCCTGGCATCGGGCCGCGCCCTGCGCGCTTCCTCGCTACTGCTAAGCCTATCGACCGGTTGCCGGGCCTAGTGCCCCGTGGCAGTTCGGCAGCCTTTCGCCACCGTTTCTTCCGTTTTTCCTTTACTTCCCTTAGCGAGGAAGGAGACCCCGTATGCTCAGCAATCCCGCCACCAAGTACCACCCCGCCGCCACCGTCGACATCCCTGACCGCACCTGGCCCGCCCGCACCATCACGCGCGCACCGCGCTGGATGAGCACCGACCTGCGCGACGGCAACCAGGCCCTGATCGAGCCGATGAACCCGGCGCGCAAGCTGCGCTTCTTCGAGCAGCTGGTGAAAATCGGCCTGAAGGAAATCGAAGTGGCGTTCCCCGCCGCCTCGCAGACCGATTTCGACTTCGTGCGCATGCTGATCGAGGAGCAGCGCATCCCCGAAGACGTCAACATCGTGGTGCTGACGCAATCGCGCGAAGACCTGATCCGCCGCACCGTCGAGTCCGTGCGCGGCGCAGCGCGGGCCACGGTGCACCTGTACAACCCGATCGCGCCAGCCTGGCGGCGCATCGTCTTCAATGCCTCGCGGGAAGAGATCAAGGAGGTCGCGGTCTCGGGCACGCGCCTGATCAGGTCGCTGACCGATGCCATGCCTGGCACGGCATGGGCCTATGAATATTCGCCCGAGACTTTCAGCCTGGCCGAGCTCGACTTCTCGCTGGAAGTCAGCGACGCCGTCTCTGCCGCCTGGCAGGCCGGCCCGGACCGGCCCATGATCCTGAACCTGCCGACCACGGTCGAATGCAGCACGCCCAACGTGTTCGCCGACCAGGTCGAATGGATGCACCGCCGCCTGGCACGGCGCGAACACATCGCGCTGTCAGTGCACCCGCACAACGACCGCGGCACCGCGGTGGCCGCCGCGGAGCTGGCGCTGATGGCGGGCGCGGACCGCGTCGAAGGCTGCCTGTTCGGCAACGGCGAGCGCACCGGCAATGTCGACCTGGTGACGCTGGCGCTCAACCTCTATACGCAGGGCGTGGCACCCGGGCTGGACTTCTCCGATATCGACGCGGTGCGCCAGTGCGTTGAGCACTGCAACCAGCTGCCGGTGCATCCGCGCCACCCGTATGTGGGCGACCTGGTATTCACCGCGTTCTCGGGCTCGCACCAGGATGCGATCCGCAAGGGCTTTGCACAGCAGCAGCCGGACGGCATCTGGGAAGTGCCCTACCTGCCGATCGACCCGGCCGACCTGGGCCGCAGCTATGACGCGGTGATCCGCGTCAACAGCCAGTCCGGCAAGGGCGGCATGGCCTACCTGCTGGAGCAGGTGCATGGCATCTACATGCCGCGCCGCCTGCAGATCGAATTCAGCCGCGCGGTGCAGGCCATGACCGACGACACCGGGCTCGAGGCGAGTGCCGATGATCTTCATGGTTTGTTCCAGCGCGAGTACCTCGCGCAGCAGACACCGCTGCACTATGTATCGCACCAGCTGGTGTCTGACAGCGGCGGCGCCACGGAGATCGAAGTGCAGATGGTGCGCGACGGCAAGCCGTGCAGCGTGCGCGGCACCGGCAACGGGCCCATCGATGCCTTCGTCAATGCGCTGGACTTGCCGGTACGCGTGATGGATTACCACGAGCATGCGATGAGCGCCGGCGCGGATGCACGCGCGGCCTGCTACGTGGAAGTGCGCGTGGGCGATTCGCCGACGGGGTTCGGCGCCGGCATCGACGCCAACCTGGTCACGGCATCGCTGCGCGCGGTGATCTCGGGCGTGAACCGGCACCTGCAGGCCGGCTTTGGCGCGGCGCAGGCCCCGCAGTCCGCCGAGGCCGCCGACGCCTGACACCGCAAGCCGCCGCAAGAAAACCGGTGTGCCCCGCCCCCACGGGGCACACCCGGAAAGACGCCCTTGCGGACGCCCACGACATGCTCGGTGCCGATCCGCACACGCTGCATGCGTGCTCGGATCTTTCGCACAGCGTAAGGGGCAGCATCGCACCGCGCCACGAATAATTCCGCATGTGTTTAGAAGCGTCGGCGCAGCTGGCACACCACGGCGCCTTCCTCGCTGTAGCGCCTGCGCGACGCAGCCAGCCCACGTTCCCTTCTACTTGTCTTGGGTCAAAGCCCAACCCGGCCTGCTCGGCCAAACTGGGTCCGGATTTGATACCAGACCAAGCAGAACCTCATGAAAACACTCTCTCTCCGCACCCGGGTCACCTGTTCCGCCATCGCCGCCTGCGCCATGCTCGGCGCCTTCGCCACCCCTGCCGCCGCCGCGGACGATGCCCAGGGCAACTGGATGGTGCGCCTGCGCGGCACCTATCTCGACATGGCCAACAGCTCCGACCCCGTCGGCGGCGTCGGCCCGTCGGACCGCATCACGGTCAACAACAAGTGGATTCCCGAGTTCGACGTCACCTACTTCTTCACGCCGAACATCGCCGCCGAACTGGTGCTGACAGTGCCGCAGAAGCAGGACGTCTACCTGGACGGCAACAAGGTCGGCACCTTCAAGCATCTGCCGCCGACGCTGCTGGTGCAGTACCACTTCATCCCCAACGGCACCTTCCGCCCGTATATCGGCGCGGGCCTGAACTTCACCCGCATCTGGGGCGCGGACATCGCCAACAACTCGCTGCAGCTCGATAGCTGGAGCGTCGGTCCCGCGCTGCAGATCGGCATGGACTACAAGCTGACCAAAAACTGGTTTCTCAACGCCGACATCAAGAAGATCTGGCTGTCGAGCGATGTGAAGGCGGGGGATGTCAAGGTATCCAAGGTGAACCTGGATCCGTGGCTGTTCAGCATGGGGGTGGGTTACCGCTTCTGATCGGGATCCGACTGGCAAGAAGGGCCGGCAACGCCGGCCCTTCTTGCATTGGCGCACGGCACGTCACGCCGTCCTCAAGTTGCGCCGGGTGGCGGCGACTGCCGCCGTTCGCGTTTCCACGCCGAGCTTCTCGTAGATGTGTTCCAGGTGCTTGTTCACCGTGCGCGGGCTCATGCCGAGGATGTCGGCGATATCGCGATTGGTCTTGCCGCGCGCCACCCAGGCCATCACCTCGGCCTCGCGCAGTGTCAGGGCCGGGCCGGCCGGGGCCAGACCGCTGCACGACAGTTCCACCACGACCACGTCGCCCGCCTCGCCTGTCAACCGGCGCAGGTGAAGACTATCAGCGCCAGTTTCCGCTTCGCTGCAGAGGCGGAACACCGCGTCGCGCAGCGCGGGAGGCAGTACCGCGCCGGCAATCGCTACCGGCCATCCCTGGGCCTGCAGCAAGGCTGACGCGCTGCCGTTTATCCACAGGAGCCGGCCGTCGATGCCGGCCGCGAGCATCGGCACCGTGCTGCCGAATACGGCCTCCCGTGCGCTGCGCGCCAGCCGTGCCTTGCCCGCATGAGACCGCACGCGCGCCACCACCTCGGCAATCGCCACCGGTTTGGTCACGTAGTCGCATGCGCCGACTTCGAAACCGCGCACGATATGACCGGTATCGCCAAGTCCGGTCATGAAGATCACCGGCAGGTCCGCGTGGCGGTCCAGCAGCGCCGTGCAGGCGGCAAAGCCGTCCATGCCCGGCATGTCCACGTCCAGCAGCACCGCATCCGGCGCGAAGGACGTCAGCGCATCCAGTGCCGCGTTGCCGTTCGCGGCGGTGTGGACCAGCATGGCTTCGCCACCCAGCGCGCGCGTCAGGAAGCCGCACGCGTCGGCATCGTCGTCGACCACCAGTACGCGGGTCTCGATCGTCGGCAACGGGCGAAAGGTGTCAGGTTCGGGATGCATGGAGCGCCTCGCCAAGTGATGCGGTCAGGGCAGTGCCATCGGTCCGCGCGAGCGCCAGCATCTGCAGTGCCCACGTGGCCACGGCGCCGCCGCCTTCCGCCAGTTCTGAAAGCTGGGCCTCCAGCGCGCGCAGCCGGCCGGTGGCGCCCAGTTGCAGCAGCTCACGCAACAGGTCCGGCGCCGGGGTGAGCGCAGGCTGCGGCTGCGTCAGCGCGCGTCGGACCATCTCGACCAGTTCGCGCTCACGCACCGGCTTGCTGACGAATCCCAGATAGCCGTGCAGCGCGCGCGCTTCTTCCGTGTTTTCGTGCGCGTTGGCGGAGACGATCACCACTTGCGGCGCATTGGCTTCGGCGCGGATCTGGCGGCACAGGTCCCAACCCGATGCATCGGGCAGGTTCAGGTCGAGCAGCACCAGGTGCGGACGCCACTGGCACAGCGCCGGGAGCACGCCGGCGCCATCCCCCGCCTCATGCACGGCCAGCCCGTGCGGCGCCAGGAAGCCGCGCAGCACCGCCCGATGGGCCCTGCGGTCGTCGACGATCAGCACGCGCGCTCCCGCCGGCATTGGCGGCGCGGGCGCCCGCTGCGGGCACGTCACCGCCGCGGCCACGGTCGGGAGATAGAGCCGCACGGAGAACTCGCTGCCTTGGCCCGGTGCGCTGCGCACGCGGATGTCTCCACCCATCAGGTCTGCCAGCAGGCGCACAATGGCCAGGCCCAGGCCGATGCCTTCGCGATCGTCATGCGGCGTGGCGCGTTCAAACGGATCGAAGATGCGCGCCTGGTCTTCCGCGGCAATGCCAGGACCCGTATCGCTGACCGTGATCATTGCCAGTTCGCGCTGGTGGCGCACGGTCAGCGACACGTCGCCGTGGTCCGTAAATTTGATGGCATTGGTGACAAGGTTGATGATGATCTGGCGCAAGCGCTTGGCGTCGCCATGCACGTGCGCCGGCAGCTTGCCGGTCACGCGATAGTGGAACGCCAGCCCGCGCGCCGCTGCCAGTGGCCGGAACATGCGGACGAGTTCGTCCAGCAGGTCTTCCAGCGCCACCGCATCCTGTTCCAGCCGCAGCTTGCCCGCCTCGATGCGCGACAGCTCCAGCAGGCCGTCGACAAGGCTCGACAGGTGCTCGCCGGCGCGGCCGATGGTCCGCACGTCCTCGCGGCATGCGGCGGGCAGCGCCGGCGTGCGCAGCAGCAACTGCGAGTAGCCAAGGATCGAATTGAGGCCCGCGCGCATCTCATGGCTCATGCCGGTGATGAAGCGGCTCTTGGCCAGGTTGGCCTGCTCGGCGACTTCCTTGGCGCTTTGCAGCAGCGCATCGGTACGGCGGTGGGCGTCGATTTCCTTCTGCAGCAACTGGTTCTGGCGCTCCGACTCTTCCTGCGCCACCGCCCGGCTCTCATTGGCCAGCACCAGCCACCACGCGGCCACGGCAGCTAACAGCACCAGGCCGGCTCCGATCTTCAGGAACAGGCTGGCACGGGGCGCGGCAGCCAGCACCACCGGGCCGGACAGTTGCTCCTGCGTATAGAGCAGCCACAGCAAGGTGCCGAAGGCAAACACCATCCCCGCCAGCATCAGGCCGAACTTGCCGATCCGGCGGGCCATGACTGGTGGCGTGCCGGCCGGCAGCACGCGCGTGAGCGCAGTGGCGATCTGTTCCTGTGCGCTGGCGCCCGGTTTACACCGGTCGCCGCAGCGCGCGTCGAGCGTGCAGCAGAGCGAGCAGATCGGGCCGCGATAGGCCGGGCAGGCTGCCACGTCCTCCTTCTCGAACGGATTGCGGCAGATCGCGCAACGGATCACGGCGTGGCGCCGGCCAAAATCGACCGGCGTGCGCGCAACGAAATAGCGGCTGTGCGTGGCGATGGCGATCAACGGTGGCAACACGATCGCCAGCAGAAGTCCCACACCAACCGACGCCGGTCGCAGCCTGTCGCCAAACACCCCCAGGTGGACCAGCATCGACAAGGCCGAGGCCAGCATCATCGCGCCGAAGCCGGCCGGATTGATATCGAACAGGTAGGCGCGCCGGAACTCGATGTCCTTGGGAGAAAGCCCGAGCGGCTTGCTGATGACGAGGTCGCCACAGATCGCGCCGACCCACGCAACGGCCAGGTGGGCATAAAGCGCCAGTACCTGCTCCATGGCCTCGAACACGCCCATCACCATCAGCATTACGGCGATCAGCACATTGAACGCCAGCCACACCACACGGCCCGGGTGACTGTGCGTGAGCCGCGCGAACACGTTCGACCACGCCAGCGAGCCCGCATAGGCATTGGTGATATTGATCTTGGTCTGCGAGATGAGGACAAACAGTCCCGTCAGCACCACCGCGACCCATCCCGGCCAGCTCCCGCCGAGTCCGTGTGCAAAGCCAGCCAGGTACATCTGAGTGGGCTCCAGCGCATGGGCAATCGGCAGTTCCGACTGCAGCACCACAAAGGCGAGGAACGCACCCCCTGCCATCTTCGCTGCTCCCGGCACGATCCAGCCCGGGCCGGCCGCGATCAGCGCGCTCCACCAGCGCACGCGGTTGCGCTGCGTCAGCGGCGGCATGAAGCGCAGGAAGTCCACCTGCTCGCCGATCTGGGCGATCAGCGCAGCCGCCACGGTGGCCGCGGCCCCGAATGCCTGCCACGAGAAGCCATCGCCATCGGCCAGCCGGCCGTTCAGGGACAGGAATTCCGCATAGCGGTGCGGCTCGCGCCAGAGGATCAGTGCGTAGGGCAGCACCAGCAGTGCCAGCCACACCGGCTGCGTCCACAGCTGGATGCGCGACAGCAGCGTCACGCCATGGGTGACCAGCGGGATGACGACAATGGCCGACAACAGGTAGCCGACAGGCCGTGGCAGGCCGAACAGCAGCTCGAAGGCCTGCGCCATGATGGCGGCCTCGAGCGCGAAGAAGATGAAGGTAAAGCTCGCATAGATCAGCGAAGTGATCGTCGAACCCAGGTAGCCGAAGCCGGCACCGCGCGCCAGCAAGTCTATGTCGAGTCCGTGGCGGGCCGCGTAGTAGGAAATCGGCAGGCCGGTCAGGAAAATCACCAGGCTTGCCGCGCCGATGGCCCACATCGCGTTGGTAAAGCCGTAGCTCAGCGTGATGGCGGCGCCGATGGCCTCTAGCGCGAGGAAAGCAACTGCACCAAAAGCGGTATTGGCCACGCGGAAGGCGCTCCATTTTCGGAACGACTTTGGTGCAAAGCGCAGGGCGTAGTCCTCAAGGGTCTCGTCGGCCACCCAGCGGTTGTAGTCGCGCCGGATCTTGCTGATGCGCTGGACTGGCTGGCTGGCGCTCGACATGGTTGGAAGGGCCGGGGGCACCTGGCAGGGAGTGATGCCGCGCTGATGCAAGAGCCATGCCGTGAGGCGACATGCCATTGCCGGTTGCGAAGGCCGCCGCCACACTCTCCCCCGCGTACGTTGAATGACGTATGGCCGCCAGTGTGGCGACGCAGCATGATCGGCCCGCAGGAGTGCTTTGACCAAGACGGATCAGCCAATCTCACCTCGCCTCCAAGGAGCGTCGATCATGCGTGACAAAGACAGTAGCGGTTCCCCTTCCACACCCGACGGCGGCGCGGTCTCGCTGCCGCGCCGTCGCCTGATGCAGGGACTGGCCGCCCTGCCCGCGCTGCCGCTGGCCGGCATGGCGGCGCAGGCCCATGGCGCCAGCCTGCCCACCGCCACGGTCAATACCACCAGGCTGGCCGTGACCGATACCGAAGTCACCGTCGGCCAGCTGCACTCGGCCACGGGCACCATGGCAATTTCGGAAACCGGCTCGATCCAGGCCGAACAACTTGCCATCGACCAGATCAACGCGGCGGGCGGCATCCTGGGCCGCAAGGTCCGGGTGATCAAGGAGGACGGCGCCTCCGACTGGCCGACCTTTGCCGAGAAATCGCGCAAGCTCCTCGTCAATGACCGCGTCGCGGCCGTGTTCGGCTGCTGGACTTCAGCCTCGCGCAAGGCGGTGCTGCCGGTCTTCGAGAAAGAGAACGGCCTGCTCTACTACCCCACGTTCTACGAGGGGCTTGAGCAATCCAAGAACGTGATCTACACGGGCCAGGAGGCCACGCAGCAGATCATCTGGGGGCTGGACTGGGCCGCGAAGCAGAAGAACGCCAAAAGCTTCTTCCTGATCGGCTCCGATTACATCTGGCCGCGCACGTCGAACAAGATCGCGCGCAAGCATATCGAGAACTTCCTGAAGCTGAAGGTGGTGGGCGAGGAATACTACCCGCTGGGGCATACCAACTTCAACTCGCTGATCAACAAGATCAAGGTGGCCAGGCCGGACTGCATCTACGCGATCGTGGTGGGCGGCTCCAACGTGGCCTTCTACAAGCAGTTGAAGGCTGCCGGCATCACCGCCGACAAGCAGTTCCTGCTGACCATCTCGGTCACGGAGGACGAAGTGCTCGGCATCGGCGGCGAGAACATCGCCGGCTTCTATGCCGCCATGAAGTACTTCCAGTCGCTGAACAACGCCAACAACAAGCAGTTCGTCGATGCCTTCAAGGCCAGATACGGCGGCAAGGCCGTGATCGGCGACGTCACCCAGGCCGCGTACCTGGGCCCGTGGCTGTGGAAGGCCGCCGTCGAGAAGGCCGGCAGCTTCGATATCGACAAGGTCGTGGCGGCGTCGCCCGGCATCGAGCTGAAAACCGCGCCGGAAGGCTACGTCAAGGTCGACACCAACCATCACCTGTGGAGCAGGACGCGGGTGGGCCTGGCGCAGCTTGACGGCCAGTTCAAGGTGGTGGCCGAATCTCCGCAGCTGATTCCGCCCAACCCGTTCCCGAAGGGCTACCAGTAAGCGCTTTGCCGTACCGGCGCCGGCAGGCGCCTTCCTGATCCGATGACCGCCGGAGCCGTCTTCCATGAATCTGTCCGACATGCTGAACATTGCCCTGATGCAGGGCTTTGCCGGGCTGAGCCTGTTCTCGGTGCTGCTGCTGATGGCGCTGGGCCTGGCCATCATCTTCGGCCAGATGGGTGTCATCAACATGGCCCATGGCGAGTTCATGGCCATCGGCGCCTACACGATCTTCCTGGCATCCACCACGGTCGAGCGCCTGGCGCCGGCGTGGATGCCCCATTACTTCCCCGTGGCCATTTGCGCCGCGTTTGCCATTGCCTTCAGTGCCGGCTGGCTGGCCGAATGGGCGCTGATCCGGCACCTCTACAAGCGGCCGCTGGATACGCTGCTGGCCACCTGGGGGCTGTCGCTCGGCATGCAGCAGGCATTCCGTTCGACCTTCGGCCCCAAGGAAGTCAGCCCGACGCTGCCCGACTGGCTGATGGGTTCGTGGGCGCCTGCCCCCGGCCTCGATATCCCGATCAACGGCCTGTTCGTGATGGCGCTGACGCTGTGCGTGGCCGGGCTGGTCTGGCTGGCGCTGTACCGCTCGCGCTGGGGGCTGCGCGTGCGCGCCACCACCGCCAACCGGGCCATGGCCAACGCCGCCGGCATCAACACGCGCCGCACCGACCGGCTGACGTTTGCCATCGGCTGCGGCATCGCCGGCGTGGCTGGCGCGGCCTTCACGACGATCGGCTCCACGGGACCGACCAGCGGCTCGCTCTACCTCGTCGACGCCTTCCTCGTGGTCACGTTCGGCGGCGCAGCCAGCCTCGCCGGCACGGTGGCGTCGGCCTTCGGCATCGCGCAGACGCAGTCGATCACGGAATTCTTCATGACGGGGTCAATGGCACGCGTGCTGACGCTGCTGCTGATCGTAACGATCCTGATGATCCGCCCGCAAGGCCTGTTCGCCCCGGCGGTGCGTCGCTGAACCATTGCCAAGGAGCCCGACCATGTGCCCTTCGAAATCCATCCTGCCCCTGCTGCAGCGGCTGCGCGCCGGCGGCGAATGGGCCGGCTACGCACTGCTTGCGCTGGTGCTGCTGGTGGCCATGCCGCTGGCGCTGGACGTGTTCCGCCTGAACCTGGTCGGCAAGTATCTCAGCTACGCCTTCGTGGCCGTGGGCCTGGTCATGCTGTGGGGCTACGGCGGCGTGCTGAGCCTCGGGCAAGGCGTGTTCTTCGGCCTCGGCGGCTACGCCATGGCCATGTTCCTGAAGCTCGAAGCATCCGACCCCAGGAGCACGGCGATCCAGTCCACGCCGGGCATTCCCGACTTCATGGACTGGAACCAGCTGAGCGCGCTGCCGTGGTGGTGGGAGCCGTTCCGGCACCTGCCGTTCGCGATGGCCGGCGTGGTCGCGATCCCGGTGCTGCTGGCCTTCGTAGTCAGCTTCGCCATGTTCCGGCGTCGCGTCAGCGGGGTCTACTTCGCGATCATCACCCAGGCGGTGGCGCTGATCCTGTCGGTGCTGATCATCGGCCAGCAAGGCTATACCGGCGGCGTCAATGGCATTACCGACCTCAAGACGATGCTCGGCTGGGACATCCGCACGGACAGCGCCAGGCTCAATCTCTACTTCGTCAACGTGGCTCTGCTGTTCGGCGCCGTCGCCCTGTGCCGCTGGATCCAGCGCAGCAAGCTTGGCGTGCTGCTGCTGGCCATGCGCGACAAAGAGGATCGCGTGCGCTTCTCCGGCTACGACGTGGCGATGTTCAAGGTGTTCGTGTTCTGCCTGGCCGCCGCGCTTTCCGCCATCGGCGGCGCCATGTTCACGCTGCAGGTCGGCTTCATGTCGCCATCGTTCGTCGGCATCGTGCCGTCGATCGAAATGGTGATCTTCGCGGCCGTGGGCGGGCGCATGAGCCTGGTGGGCGCGGTCTGGGGCACCTTGCTGGTCAATGCCGGCAAGACCTATTTCTCCGAGAGTTTCCCGGATCTCTGGCTGTTCCTGATGGCGGCGCTGTTCATCGGCGTGGTGGTGGCCTTCCCTGACGGGCTGGCCGGCCTCTACCGCAAGTACCTGGCGCGCCGGCGTGCCGACGATCCGCCCGCGCCGGCCGAGCGCATCCCGGCCACGACGGCCTGACCCGCGAGGCAGACACCATGAGCAATACCGACTTCATGCTGGCAGTGGAAGATCTGACGGTCTCGTTCGATGGCTTCAAGGCCATCGACAACCTCACGCTCTATGTCGACCGCAACGAGCTGCGCGTGATCATCGGCCCGAACGGTGCCGGCAAGACCACGCTGCTGGACCTGGTGTGCGGCAAGACCCGCGCCAGCGGCGGCAGCATCAAGTTTGCCAACCGCGAGCTGACGGGCCTGCCCGAGTACCAGATCGTACGCGCCGGTGTAGGCCGCAAGTTCCAGACGCCATCGATCTACGAGAACCTGAGTGTGTTCCAGAACCTGGCGGTATCGTTCCCGCGCGGACGCGGCGTGCTGGGCGCCCTGGCTTTTCGCGCCACCGTCGAGGTCCGCCAGCGCGTGGCCGAGGTGGCCGCGGAGATTGGCCTGGCCGATGCGCTGGAGCACGAGGCCGCGCAACTGTCGCATGGCCAGAAGCAGTGGCTGGAGATCGGCATGCTGCTGATGCAAGAGCCCAGGTTGCTGATGCTTGACGAGCCGATTGCCGGCATGAGCGTGCGCGAGCGCGAACAGACCGCCGAACTGCTCACACGCGTCAGCAAGGGCCGCGCCGTGATCGTCATCGAGCACGACATGGACTTCGTCAAGCAGATCGCCGACAAGGTCACCGTGATGCACCAGGGAAAGATCCTGGCCGAGGGTTCGATGACCCAGGTGCAGAACGACCCGCGCGTGATCGACGTCTACCTGGGCCATTGACGCGGCCACCTGCTACCGACGGAGAATCTCACATGCTCACAGTCGACAACGTGGTCGTGAACTATGGCCAGAGCGAGGCACTGCACGGCGTTTCGTTTGCCGCCGCGCAGGGCGAAACGGTGGCCATCATGGGCCGCAACGGCATGGGCAAGACCACGCTGTTCAAGGCGATGATCGGCATGCTGCCGGTGCGCTCGGGCCAGGTCTACATCGATGGCAGGGATGTCGCCCGCGACGAGAGCTATCGCCGCGTGCGCGCGGGCCTGGGCTATGTGCCGCAGGGGCGCATGATCTTCTCGCACCTGAGCGTCGAGGAAAACATCCTCACCGGCATGGCGCAGGGAAAGCGCCGGCGCATCCCCGAGGAGATCTTCGCGATGTTCCCGGTGCTGTTCGACATGCGCCGGCGCAAGGGCGGCAACCTGTCCGGCGGCCAGCAGCAGCAGCTGGCGATCGCGCGGGCGCTGGTGGCCGATCCCAAGGTGCTGCTGCTCGACGAGCCCACCGAAGGCATCCAGCCGTCGATCATCAAGGACATCGCCCGCGCGCTGGACGAGATCCGCCGCACGCGCGACATCACGATCGTGTTTTCCGAGCAGGTGCTGAGCTTTGCGCTGGACGTGGCAGACCGGCTGCTGGTCATCGAAGGCGGCCGCTTCGTACACGAGACGCAGCGCAACAGCACGGATGTGGACCACATCCGGCAACTGCTGTCGGTCTGAACCGGTTTCAACTCCCCCATCCC
>NZ_JBYTAH010000018.1:0-94149 GCF_058787975.1 Cupriavidus sp. FW305-26 | reverse complement strand
GCCCCCGACACCGCCACCCAGCCGCGTGCCGCCGGCGGACACGGTAACCGCCAGCTCACCCTGGTGCTGGGCGGCGCGCGTTCCGGCAAAAGCCATTACGCCGAACAGCTCGCCACCGACCATGCCACCATCACCGGCGGCCCGGTCACCTACATCGCCACCGCGCACCAGGACCTGGCGCACGCCGACCAGGAGCTCGAGGTCCGCATCGCCCTGCACCGCGCCCGCCGCCCGGCCGACTGGCGCCTGGTGGAAGAGCCGGTGCACCTGGCCGATGCGCTCTACGCCAACGCGCGCCACGACGGCTGCATCCTGGTGGATTGCATGACGCTGTGGATGAACAACCTGATCTTCCCCGACGGCCGCGCGTATCCCGAGCATGGCGTGATCACGCCGCCGGATGCCTTCACCGAGGAAATCGAAGCGCTGCTCACGGCGCTGCCGACGCTGCCGGGCCATGTGATCCTGGTCTCGAACGAGATCGGCTTCGGCGTGATCCCGATGGGCGCCATCACCCGCTTCTATGTCGATGAACTGGGCCGCCTGAACCAGAAGCTGGCCGCCGCCGCCGACTGCGTGCGGCTGATGGTGGCAGGCATTCCGGTTGCGGTGAAGGGCGCCGATCCCACATGCTGATGCTGGCCTGGCCGGCATGCGTGGCAGCGGCACTGACGGGCGTTCTGCTGGACCTCTGGCTGGGCGAGCCGCGCCGCTGGCATCCGCTGGTGGGCTTCGGCCGCATCGCTGCCGCGTTTGAGCGGCGGCTCAACCCTGCGCCGCACCGCGGTGCGCCCTGGCGCCAGCGCCTTGCCGGTCTCGCCGGCTGGTGTGTGCTGGTGCTGGTGCCGGCAACGCTCGCATGGTGGCTGGTCGACGCTGCGGCCGGCCTGCATCCTGTTGCCGCCCTGGCGCTGCATGCGGTGGCACTGTACGCCGCACTCGGCGCGCGCAGCCTGCACCAGCATATCGCCCCGATCGCCGCCGCCCTTGCCGCGGCAGACCTGCCCGCCGCGCGCACGCTGACCGCGCGCATCGTCTCGCGCGACACCACCGATGCCGATGCTGAAGCACTGGCCCGTGCCGCCTGCGAGTCGGCGCTGGAAAACGGCAACGACGCGGTCTTCGGCGCGCTGTTCTGGTTCCTGGTCGGCGGCGCGCCCGCCGTGATCGTGTTCCGGCTGGCCAATACGCTCGATGCGATGTGGGGCTACCGTACGCCGCGGCTGCTGTATTTCGGCTGGGCCGCGGCGCGCATCGACGACGGGCTCAACCTCGTGCCCGCGCGCCTGACCGCGCTGTCCTATGCGCTGCTCGGCGCCACCGCGCAGGCGTTGCATTGCTGGCGCACGCAGGCGCCGGCATGGTCAAGTCCCAATGCCGGCCCCGTGATGGCCGCGGGCGCCGGTGCGGTGGGCGTGCGACTCGGCGGCCCGGCGCGCTATCACGGCGAGATCGAGCAACGCCCGCCGCTGGGCGCCGGACCCGCGCCGCAAGCCGCGCACGTGACGGCCTGCCTGCGGCTGGTCGAGCGCACCTTGTGGCTGTGGCTGGCGCTGGCAGGCGCCAGCGCGCTGGCCGTCCTTGCGCTTGCCACGCCGGCATGAGCAGCGCCCTGCCCCCGATCCGCCACGGCGGCGACCTGCTTGCCGCGGTGCGCCGCTACGGCCGCCCCGCCGGCGACTGGCTCGACCTGTCCACCGGCATCAATCCCGACGGCTATCCGGTGCCGGCGCTGCCTGCGCAAGCGTGGCAACGGCTGCCGCAGGATGACGACGGACTGGCCGAGCTGGCCGCAAAGGCCTGCGGCGCGCCGCGGGCCTTGCCCGTCGCCGGCTCGCAGGCCGCCATCCGCACGCTGCCGGGTCTGCTGCGCCCGGGCCGCGTGGGCATCGCCGCGCTCGGCTACAGCGAATACGCGCCGGCCTTCGCTGCCGCGGGCCATGCGGTGGCGCCGCTGGATGAAGCGGCTTTCGCGCAGGCGGCGCTGGCCGACGAGCTCGACCATCTCGTCGTCGTCAACCCGAACAACCCGACCGGCCGCATGCTGCCCGCCGCAACGCTGCTGCGCTGGCACGCGAAGCTGGCGGCGCGCGGCGGCACGCTGCTGGTCGATGAAGCCTTTATCGACTGCCTGCCCGATGGCTCGGTGGCCGCGCACAGCGGCAAGGCCGGCCTGGTGGTGCTGCGCTCGATCGGCAAGTTCTATGGCCTGGCCGGCATCCGCTGCGGCTTCGTGCTGGCGCAGCCGGCACTGCTGGACGCGCTGCGCGAGCGCCTGGGCCATTGGACCGTATCGGGCCCGGCACGCGAGGTCGCGCGGCATGCGCTGGCCGACCACGGCTGGCAGGATGCCACCCGCGCGCGGCTGCAAGCATGCGGGGCGAAGCTGGCCGCGCTGCTGGACCGCCATGGCCTGGCGCCGGTGATGCATCCGCTGTTCTGCTGGGTGCCGCATGGCGACGCCGCACGGCTGCAGCACGGGCTCGCGCAACATGGCGTCTGGACCCGCTGCTTCGACGCCGCCGGCGGCTGCCCGCCGAGCCTGCGCCTGGGCCTGCCGCCGGACCAGCCGCACGCCTGGCAGCGGCTGGACGCGGCACTGGCCGCGGTCACTGCCTGAACCACTTTCCCCGATTCCATGCTGAACCGCCTGACGCCCGTTATCGCTTCCACGCTGCTGCTGGCAGCCCTGCCTGCCGCCGCCACGGTGTCTGCCGTCGACGACGCTGGCCAGACGGTGACACTGCCGCAGCCCGCGCGCCGCGTGATCTCGCTGGCGCCGCACGTCACCGAGATGATCTTCGCGGCCGGCGGCGGCGACCGCATCGTCGGCACGGTCAGCTACAGCGACTACCCGCCGCAGGCGCGCGAGATCGCGCGCGTGGGCGACAACAAGGCGCTGGACCTGGAGCGCATCGCCGCGCTCAAGCCGGACCTGATCGTGGTCTGGCGCCACGGCAATGCGCAGAGGCAGACCGACCGTCTGCGCGCGCTCGGCATCCCGTTGTTCTACAGCGAGCCGCGCAGGCTGGCCGCGATCCCGGAGAACATGGAGAAGCTCGGCACGCTGCTGGGCACCGAAGCCATCGCGCGGCGCGCTGCCGACGGCTTCCGCCAGCAGGTGGAGACGCTACGCAAGACTTACGCGGCCCGCCCGGCGGTGACGGTGTTCTACCAGGTCTGGCAGCAGCCGCTGATGACGCTCAACGGCCAGCACCTGGTCAGCGACATGCTGGCGCTGTGCGGCGGGCGCAACCTGTTCGCGGCCGAGACGCCGCTGGTGCCGACGGTGTCGGTCGAAGCGGTGATCGCGGGCAACCCGGAGGCGATGCTGACGGCGGGCATGGGCGCCACGCGCTCGGATCAGCCGCTGCCGGATTTCGAGATGTGGCGGCACTGGAAGCAGGTCACGGCGGTGGCGCGCAACAACCTGTTCGTGATCGACGGCGACCTGGTCAACCGCGCCGGTCCGCGCGTGGCGCAAGGCGCCGAGCTGATCTGCAAGGACCTCGAAACGGCGCGCAAGCGCCGGCCCGCACGCTGATCAGGCGGCGCGGTTCCACCAGCCGAGCCGGACCTCTCCCGGCCCCAGCGTGAAGCCACAACTGGCCCCGAAGCCCAACGCCCAGTTGACCGTCGTCGCCAGCGGCACGCCCAGCCAGTGCGCGGCCAGCATGCGCATCGGGCCGGCATGGCCGACCACCCAGAGACATTCAGCGCGATCCGTGGCAAGCGTTCCCGCCCAGCCGGCAACCCGCGCCATCGCCTGCGCCGGCGCTTCGCCGCCATGCGGGCGCGCGTGCAGCAGGTCGGCCGCCCACTGGTCGAGCGCGGCGCGGTCGATCGCATCCCAGGCCACGCCCTCCCAGCTGCCGAAATCGATCTCGCGCAGCCGGGGTTCGGTATCGATGGCCGGCGCGCCGCCCGGCAGCGCCTGCACCAGCGCCTGCGCGGTGCCAAGCGCGCGCGCCAGCGGGCTGGCGACAATGCGATCAGGCGTGGGCAGGCCCGCGGCGATCCGCGCCGCTGCGGGCGCCAGCGGCGCCACCAGCGGCAGGTCGAGGCAGCCATAGCAGGTGCCCGCCGGCACCTGCGGCTGCGCATGGCGGATCAGGACCACATCCATGCCGCGGCCACCAGGTAGAGCAGGATCTCGGCGCACTGCTGGGCCATGCCCAGGCAGTCGCCGGTATAGCCGCCGATGCGGCGCACGAAGTAGCGGCCGAGCAGCAGGCGCAGCCCCAGCAGCGCGACCACTGCCGCCGCGCAGAACCACGGCGACACCAGCCACAGCGGCACCAGCCCGCACAGCAGCGCGAACGCCAGCCCCGCGCCGGCCAGCTTCTGCGCCACCGGCTTGGCCTTGCCTTGCGCGCGCACGTAGGTCAGCGTGGCCAGATAGCTGACCGCCATCGCGCGGCTGGCGGCATGCGCGGCGACGATCACCGCCAGCAGCACCATCAACCCGCCGCGCCCGGCAATCGCCACCAGCAACTGCCACTTGAGCAGCAACGCCACCACCAGCGCGATCGCACCGAACGCGCCGATGCGCGAGTCATGCATAATGCGCAGCACGTCCTCGCGCTGCCACGCGCCGCCGAAGGCATCGACGCAATCGGCCAGGCCGTCTTCATGGAAGGCGCCGGTCAGCAGCAACGTGGCGGCCATGCCCAGCAGCACGGCCACGCCGGACGGCCACCACAGCATCGCGCCCCAGGTGACCAGCGCGCCCACGCCGCCCACCAGCAGCCCGACCAGCGGGAAGTAGCGCGCGGCGGCGTGCAGGTAATGCGGTTCGAATCCGGCCCAGCGCGCCAGCCAGCCCGGCAGCGGCACGCGCGTGAAGTAGCCCAGCGCCGTCAGGAAATAGCGCAGCTCGCCGGCCACGCCGGCGGGGCCAGCTTGTGCAGGCACCGGGTCGGACGGCACGCTCATGGCGAGGCGGTGCTGACGCCGGCGCCGCTGAAGGTCGCCATTTCGTTCAGGAATGCCGCCGCCGAGGCCAGCAACGGCCACGCCAGCGCGGCGCCCGTGCCCTCGCCCAGGCGCAGGTCCAGCGCCAGCAGCGGCGCGGCGCCGAACTGGTCCAGCAGCGCACGGTGGCCGCGCTCATGCGAGCAGTGCGTGAACACGCAGTACTGCAGCACATTGGGGTCCAGGCGCTGCGCCACCAGCAGCGCAGCCGTGGCGATAAAGCCATCGACCAGGATCACCATGCGGCTCGCGGCGGCGGCCAGGAAGGCGCCTGCCATCATCGCGATCTCGAAGCCGCCGAAGGTGGCCAGCACGTCCAGCGGCGCCTGCGCATCGGCATGCAGCGCCAGCGCGCGCTCCAGCACCTCGCGCTTGCGCGCGAGGCCGGCATCGTCCAGCCCGGTGCCGCGCCCGATGCAGTCTGCCAGCGGCAGGCCGGTCAGCCGCTGCATCAGGCACGCGGCCGCTGAAGTGTTGGCAATGCCCATCTCGCCGAAGCCGATCACGTTGCAGCCCTGCTGCGCATGGCGCAGCACGCGCGCCATGCCCGCGGTCATCGCCGCGGCGGCCTGCTCCGGCGTCATCGCGGGTTCGACGGCGAAGTTGCGGGTGCCGTCGGCAATGCGGCAGTTGACCAGGCCCGGTGCCGCCGGCAGCGGCGCGCGCACGCCCGCGTCGACGATCTCCAGCGCAATGCCGTGCTGGCGCGAGAACACATTGATCGCCGCGCCGCCGGCCAGGAAGTTCTGCACCATCTGCGCGGTGACCTCGGCCGGATAGGCGCTGACACCGGCGTCGGCCACGCCGTGGTCGGCGGCAAACACGATCACCGTCGGGCGCTGCAACACCGGCCGCGCCGTGCCGAGGATCAGGCCCAGCTGCAAGGCCAGCGATTCCAGCCGGCCCAGTGCGCCGAGCGGCTTGGTCTTGTCGTCGATGGCGGCCTGCAGCTCGGGGCGCAGGGCATCGTCGAGGGGAGTGATTTCCGGAAACTGCATGATGCGTTGACCTTGTATTCAAAAACGATGCGGCTACATCTCGACGCCGCGCTGCGCCTTGATGCCCTGCTGGAAGGCATGCTTGACCGGCGTCATGTCGGTGACGGTGTCGGCCGTCTCCACCAGCGCCGGCGGCGCGCCACGGCCGGTGATGACCACGTGCTGCATCGGCGGGCGCGCGCGCAGGTCGGCAATGACCTGCTCCACATCAAGATAGTGCAGCTTGAGCGCGATGTTCAGCTCATCGAACAGCACCAGGCCGATGCCGGGGTCGCGCAGCATGCTGCGCGCCACTTCCCAGGCAGCCTCGGCCTTGGCCACGTCGCGGGCGCGGTCCTGCGTTTCCCAGGTATAGCCCTCGCCCATCACGTGGAAGGCGCACTCGTCCGGGAAGCGGCGCAGGAACATCTCTTCGCCGGTGGGCTGCGCGCCCTTGATGAACTGGACCACGCCGGTGCGCATGCCGTGGCCAAGCGCGCGCACCACCATGCCAAAGCCCGAGCTGGACTTGCCCTTGCCGTTGCCGGTGGTGATGACAATCACGCCGCGCTCATCCTGCGCGGCAGCAATCTTGGCGTCGACGATTTCTTTCTTGCGCTCCATGCGCGCCTTGTGGCGGGCATCGCGGTCCGGGTCTTCTGCAGGCGGGTTCTGGGTATCAGTCATGACGTGTGTGGGGTATGGGTGGGGCGGCGCCGTCGGGAATCAGCGCAGTATGCGCGCCGTCGGTGACGCTGACGATGGCGGTGCGCAGCGCGCGCGAGCAGTGTTCAGGGGTCAGCACCTGGGCGGCAGTGCCATGCAGCGTAGTGCCGTCTTCGGCCATCAGCAGGGCGTGGGTGGCGTAGCGCAGCGCCAGCGTCAGGTCGTGCAGGATCACCACGATGGCATGGCGCCCGGCCCGGGCCAGCGCGGCCAGCTGTTCCAGCACCAGGATCTGGTGGCGCAGGTCCAGGTGCGAGACCGGTTCGTCCAGCAGCAGCAGCGGCGCCTGCTGCGCCAGCGCCGCGGCCAGCGAGGCGCGCTGGCGCTCGCCGCCGGACAGGGTCAGCACATCGCGCGCGGCCAGCGCTTCAATATCCATCGCTCGGATCACTTCCTGCACGATGCGGTCATCCTCGCGCCCGGTCCAGCCCCAGCCGGACAGGTGCGGATGCCGCCCCACGCGCACGGCATCCTGCACCGACATCGAGAAGGTGTCATGCACGGCCTGCGGCAGGTAGGCGCGCTGGCGCGCCAGCACCGCCGGCGCGATCTGCGCCGCTGCGGCGCCGTCGATCTCCGCGCTGCCGCCGTCGGCGTGGCGCAGCCCGGCCAGCACCGTCATCAGCGTGGACTTGCCAGCACCGTTGGGCCCGGCAATGCACCATAGCTGCCCCGCGCCGATGGTCATCGTCAGGCGCTCCACCAGCACGCGCTGGCCGGTGCGCAGCTTCACATCGCGCAGCACGAGCTGCGGACAGGCAGTGAGCGGATGGGACCAGTGCGGGGCCTGGCTCATCGCGGCCTCCGCAGCAGCAGGTAGAGGAAGGTCGGCACGCCCAGCAGCCCGGTGATCACGCCCACCGGCAGCTGCGCGGGCGCGACCACGGTGCGTGCGATCAGGTCGGCGGCCATCAGCAGCGCGCCGCCCAGCAGCGTGGCGGCCGGCAGCAGCAGGCGCTGGTCGTTGCCCCAGGCGAGGCGCACCAGATGCGGCACCACCAGCCCGACAAAGCCGATCGAGCCGGCCGTGGTAATGGCAGCGGCAATGCACAGCGACGCCAGCAGGAAGGTGGCCAGCCGCACGCGGCCCACGCGCACGCCCAGCGACTGCGCCACGGTCTCGCCCAGCAGCATCACGTTGAGCGCGCGCGCCATCGGCATGGCCAGCAGCAGCGCCACCACCAGCATGGCCAGCGCGCCGCCGTAGGCGGCGGTGCCGCCCAGGTCGCCGGTCAGCCAGAACAGCATGCCGCGCAGGCGCGACTCCGGCGCAATGGAGAGGATCAGGGAAATGACCGCGCCCCAGCCCGCGGCCAGGATCACGCCGGTCAGCAACAGCCGGGCGCCCGCCTCGCGGTGGCCGCCCTGCACCTGCGGATGCAGCAGGTCGCGCCGCGCCAGCGACGCCACCAGCACCATCGCCGCCAGTGCACCGGCGGCGGCGGCGGCCTGAACGCCCCACCACGGGGCCAGCAGCAGCATGGCCAGCAGCGCGGCAGTGGAGGCGCCGCCCGACACGCCCAGCACATAGGGCTCGGCCAGCGGGTTACGCAGCAGCACCTGCATCAGCGCGCCGGACAGGGCCAGCAGCCCGCCGCAGGCAAACGCCGCTGCCGCGCGCGGCAGCCGCAGTTCGCGCACGATCGCTGCGGGGGTGCCGGTGTCGGCACTGCTGAGCGCAAGCCAGAGCTCGCGCGCATCGAGCGGCACGCTGCCCAGCGCCAGCGACAACGCGAACGCCAGCAGCGCCGCGAGCGCCAGCACCAGCCAGATCGCCAGGGCGCGCCGGAACTCAGACATGGCGCGCCCGTGCGCTCATCGCTGGCGCCAGCCCAGCGTGATGAAGCCTGCGCGCCCCTGCGTGTTGTAGGGGTAGGCGAGCTGGTAATCCTTGTCGAACAGGTTTTCGACACGGGCGGCGATGAACCATTGCTTGTCGATGTTGTAGCGGGCGTTCAGGTTGACGATACCGTATCCGCCAAGCCGGCGCGAGCCGGAATCCATGCGCGACGACGACACCAGCCATTCGCCGCCAAAGCGCCAGTTGCCGAAGTTGCGGCCCACGTCCAGCGCGGCATGGCGGCGCGCGCGGCGCAGCAGCTGGGTGTTGGTCTGCTCGTCGACCGGGTTCTGGAAGGTCACGCTGGCGCCGAGGTCGGTGCCATACACGCTGGCGCGCCACGATGCCTCGATGCCCTGGACCTTGGCCTTGTTGACGTTCTGGGGCGCGAGCAGGCCATTGGGCTGCGTCACGTTGACGATCAGGTTGTCGTAGCGGGTTTCGAAGGCCGTCACGCGCAGCAGGCCGGATTCCTTCGTGTTGTACTGGATCCCAACCTCTGCCGATTTGGCCCGCTCCGGCTGCAGGTTCGGATTGCCGAAGCCGGGAAAATACAGCTGATTAAAGGTCGGCGCATGAAAGGCGTTGCTGAGATTGGCGATCAGCTTGAGCGCCTCAGTCACGTTGTAGCCATAGCCGGCGAAGAAGCTTCCTTGGTTGCCGAAGTCCGAATAGTGGTCGTTGCGCGCATTGACCTGCAACTGGTGCTTGCCGAAGCGCCCGTCGTAGCCGCCGAACACTGAGAACGCGTTGCGGGTCGGGGTGAAGACGGTGCCGAAGCTGTTGGCATCGAGAGTCTGCTGCAGATAGTCCGTGCCAAACAGCAGCGTATGAGCAGGCGCCAGGGCATACTCGTTCTGCCAATTGAACTGATGGTTGCGGGTGTTAAAGGTGCCATTCCTCACGCTGTTGAGAAAAGTGTCGCTGTTGTCTTCGCTCTGCGCCAGCTTGAAGTGGGTGGACCAGTCCGGCAGCACTTTGCCATTCACGAAAGCCGATATCGTGTACAGCTCGCTGTTCGTCCGGTTGTCGTCAGTGGGGCGTCCAAAGGTGGAGGGGCTGTCGAATGACAGTTTGCTCTTCGAGTAGTAGCCGCTGACTCCGGCATCCCAATCCGGCGTGAAGCGGTGCCGTACCTGGCCTGAGACGCTCTGGTTTTCGTATGGATTGTCGTTAGGGTTCGGCCCTCGGCCGCGCGCTGCTGCTGCTGGATTGTCACGGTTCCACTGTTCAGTGTTGATAGCGGAAAAGCCATCCGTCTTGAATGCAGAGCCGGTCAGGTTGAACGAAGTATCGCCAACCTGGCCGCCGTAGCCTACGGTGCCTTGGCGCGTATTGTTGCTGCCGTATTCCACTTGCGCATTGGCTGCCGGCGCTTGGCCAGCCCCACTCTTGGTGAAGATATGCACCACGCCCCCGATTGCGTCCGAGCCGTACAGCGCCGACACATTGCCGCGCACCACCTCGATGTGGTCGATCTGGTCGGGCAGGATATTGGCCAGCTGCGCGGTGCCGCTGCTGGCCGACGACACGCGCACACCGTCGATCAGGATCAGCGTCTGGTCGGAGTTCGCGCCACGCATGAACAGACTGGTGTTGGTACCCATGCCGCCGTTGGCCGAGAACTCCACGCCGGCCTGGTTGCGCAGCAGCGTGCGCAGGTCGGGCGCCTGCGAGTTGACGATGTCCTGCTGCGTCACCACCGTGGTGTGAGGCAGCGCCTCGGTAATGGGTTGCGCGGTACGGGTGGAAGTGACCACCACCGGCGCAAGTTGCGCGGTGCCGCTGTCGGCCGCCTGCGCGAACGAAGTGGCCGGAACCAGGGTGAACGAGGCAATGGCCGCCAGGATGGCGGGCACGGACGGACGCACCGCCGGGGTTGCCGGGCGGGTCGACCTGTGGAGCGATGAACGCATGATGCAGGACTGGATAGGAACGGCCGGGCCCGTTCCCCCGCGGACCATATGGCGATGAGGCGTGCCGCGCACGGGCGGCAGCCCGCGTTCAGGCCGGTATCCGGGCTGGCGACACTGGGCCGGCGCCTTCCCGAACCTGCGGTTCAGTGGCGTGTGGCCGGTCCTGCGGTGCGTGTGGCCGGGAATGGGATCCGGCCTTGCCAGCGGCGTTGCCGGCAGGCTGGCTGTCGGCTATGTCGGAGTCTGGCAGATGCGCACCGCGGTCGCTTACCGTTGCGGGGGCAGCACAGGTTGGCCTGTCCGGCGCGCAGCCGGCCTGGCTCCCTGTTTCCCGTTGAACTGCCCTTTCGCCAGGGACGAAAAGGGCGAGCACCTGGAACGTGCGCGAGTCTAGGGCGTTTCGCCCCCCGCGTCAACGCGGCTGCCAGTAGTGTTTTGTCACAACTCTGGTGGCGTTTTAGGTGCAGAAGCCTGCAACTTCCACGCGGGTCGCCAGTCACAAACCCTTTCCTCCGCATTGTGCAAGCCGGCGCATCGGCTAGAATCGCGATACCTGACACTTCTCCCATCATGACAGGCCCTATGCTCACCGAACTCGAACAACTGGCCGCCAAGATCGGGCGCGTGCTGCACCATGCGGACACCCTGGCGGCGGAGAACCAGCGGCTGCGCGACGAGATCGCCCGGCTGGAGGGCGAAGCCGCGCAGTTGCGCGGCGAGCGCGAGGCCATGGCAGCCGACCGCGAACTGCTCAATATCAAGATCGAGGAAGCGCAGCTGCGCATCCAGTCCATCCTTGACAAGCTGCCGACTGCCAGCGACACGCGCCAGCTCGACCTGCTCGGCGAAGAGGCTGCGGCGCAGGACGCCGAGCCGCACAAGGCCCCCGGAGAACACGCATGAGCAACAAGCAAGTCGAAGTCAATATCGCCGGCCAGCCCTACCGCTTCGCCATCGCGCCCGAGAACGAGGCCGCGCTGCTCGAAGCCGTGGCCCTGGTCGACACGCAAATGAACAAGCTGCGCAACGGCATCGCGGCCAAGGGCGTGGAGCGCGTGGCGGTCATGGCCGCCATCAGCATCGCCTCGGACCTGCTGTCGATGCAGCGCAAGCAGCAGGCCGAGGGCGCGATCCCGGTCGATGCCATCCGCGCGCGCATCCGCGAACTCAACGACCGCGCCGACGAGGCCCTGCGCCAATACGCGCACGTGGGCACCGGTACGCGCGGCTGAGCAATGAAAGGGGGATGTGCTGCGGATGCCGCGCTGCCGCGCAAAATGTAACGATACGCGCGAGTGGACTTGGTATGCCCTGCAACGCGGTGTATAGTGTAGCCAGACTGCACGAGGCACCATAGATGTGCAGCTACAGGCTAGGTTATCGCGCCCGGCCGCCGTTCTCATCCCATCCTAGTCAGAAACGGCAAACGTCTGACATCCCGCACGCGGATCCGGTTTTCCGGGCACGATGATGCGCCTGGAAAGTCAGACGTTTGACAGTTTCCCTGCCTGGTTCGTGAGGGTCATAAACTCCTTGAACCGATATGCATTGCATGGTGCGGGATCATGTCGCGTGGGCGAGCGCGTCGTCGCATTCATAGTCTGGGCCTGGCCTGGACTCCCTGAGTGGATGATGTACCCGAAATGCGACTTCCGCAGCCACTCTGAACCTCACTTGGGTTCAGGATGCCGACCCAGCGGCCAAGGCGGGGACCCCTTAAAAAGGCGGTGGTTTTCTGAACCATCGCCTTTTTTCTTGCCTGCGCGTCCGCGTGTACACCCTGTGCACGCGGCGCCCTGATCTGCTTCGATTCCTGAGCTGCGCCGTGAGCCCGAACCAGAACCAACGCGCCCGCCAGTACTGGCTGATGAAATCAGAACCGGATGAAGCCAGCATCGACGACCTGGCCCGGGAAGGCACGCTGCCCTGGACCGGCGTGCGCAACTACCAGGCGCGCAACTTCATGCGCGACACCATGCGGATCGGCGACGGCGTGCTGTTCTACCACTCGTCGTGCCCGGAGCCCGGCATTGCCGGCCTGGCCGAGGTCTGCTCAGTACCCTACCCCGACCCCACCCAGTTCGACCGCAAGAGCCCGTACTATGACGCCGCCTCCAAGGCTGACGCGCCGCGCTGGCTGCTGGTCGACGTGCGCTTCGAGCGCAAGAGCGCGCTGATCCCGCTGGCCGCCTTGCGCGAGCATGAGGAACTGGCCGACATGGTGGTGCTACGTCGCGGCAACCGGCTGTCGATCACGCCGGTGACACCGGCCGAATGGCGCTTCATCACCGGCAAGCTGATGCGCTGAACCCTGCCCGGCCGGCCCCGGGCAAGGCTGATCACAACAACCCTGAAGATACGATGCAGTTCGACAACCTGCCGGTGCTGGTCCCTGCCCTGCTTGCCCTGGGCGCTTTCACCGGCTTCTGCGCCGGGCTGCTCGGCGTCGGCGGCGGCATGATGATGGTGCCCTTCCTGACGCTGCTGTTCACCAGCCTGGGCTTTGCCGACGAGGCCATCGTCCATATGGCGATCGCCACCTCGATGGGCACCATCCTGTTCACCTCGTTGTCGTCCGTGCGCGCGCACCACCAGCGCGGCGCGGTGCGCTGGCCGATCGTGCTGGCGCTGGCGCCGGGCATCGTGCTCGGCGGCATGATCGGCGGCGGCAAGGTGTTCGCGGCGCTCAAGACCAGCTGGCTGTCGCTGGCGTTTGCCGCCTTCGTCGGGTTTTCCGCGCTGCAGATGCTGCGCAACCGTCGTCCCAAGCCCGGCCGGCAGCTGCCCGGCTTTGCCGGCATGGCGGGCGCGGGCGGCGTGATCGGCTTCCTGTCCAGCCTGGTTGGCGCGGGCGGCGCCTTTGTCTCGGTGCCGTTCATGACGTGGTGCAACGTGCCGATCCACAACGCGGTGGCGACCTCGGCTGCGCTCGGCTTTCCGATTGCAGCGGCCAGCGTGGCCGGCTATGTCTGGAGCGGCTGGCAGACGCCGGGGCTGCCGGCGGGATCGCTCGGCTATCTCTACCTGCCGGCCCTGCTGGTGATCGCAGCGGCCAGCGTAATGACCGCGCCGCTGGGCGCGCGCACCGCGCACCGCATGGATGTGAGCCAGTTGCGCAAGGTCTTTGCCGCGTTGCTGCTGTGCCTGGCGAGCTATATGTTGTGGAAGGCCTGGCAGGCATTCTGACCCGGGCGGGGGAGGCGCGCCCGCGCCGGCTTCGCAACAATCGTTTGCAATGTCGCGGAACGATCGGGCACCCGGTCACGTCTGATACCCATCACGTTTGAACGGGAGAACAACATGAAACAATGGCTTGCCGCCACCCTGCTGGGCACCACCGCCATCGTTGCCTCGGCGCACGGTGGCCCCACTGAAACGCCGTCGGGCGTGCTGTCGCTGAACGCGCAGGCCGTCACCGAAGTGCCGACCGATATCGTGCACCTGACGCTTGCCGCGGAGCAGGAAGGCGCTGAACCGGCCGCGATTTCCTCGGGCCTGTCTACCAGGACGCAGGCCGTCATCACGCAGGCGCGCCGCGTCCAGGGCGTGACCGCCGAGTCGGGCGGCTTCACCATCCACCCCAACACCGACCGCAACGGCCGCATCAGCACCTGGCGCGGGCGGTCCGAAGTCATCCTGAAGTCGCGCGATTTCTCGGCCGTGTCCAAGCTCGCTGGCGAGCTGGCCAGCCAGATGCAGGTGCAGAACATCGCCTTCTCGCTGTCGCGCGAAGCGCGCGAGGCGGCCGAAGCCAAGCTGGCCGAGCAGGCCATCGCCTCGTTCCGCGGCAAGGCGCAGTCGACCACCAAACTGTTCGGCTACAACAGCTACACCATCCGCGAAGTCAGCCTGAATGAAACCGGCGTGGTGCCGCCGATGCCGCGCATGTACGGCGCTGCCAAGGCCATGATGGCCGACGCTGCGGTGCCGGTGCCGGTTGAGGGCGGCAAGACGCAGGTGACGGTGTCGGTCAACGGGTCGGTGCAGATGCTGAAGTAAGAAGGGAGCTTGACCACCAGACGGCGCGCTCCCCTCTCCCGCAAGCGGGAGAGGGGAGCAAACCCGCAGCAGTTGAAGTCGCTCAGCCTTTCCCAAAGACCCTCAGAGCACCGCGAACTGCTCGCGCAGCACGTTCTTCTGCACCTTGCCCATGGTGTTGCGCGGCAGCTCGTCCACCACGTGCACACGCTTGGGCACCTTGAAGTTGGCGATGCGGCCCTTGAGCGTGCCGATCAGCGCCGCTTCATCGATATCCGCACCCGGCTTGCGCACCACCACCGCCACCACGGCCTCGCCGAAATCCGCGTGCGGCACGCCGATCACGGCGCTCTCGGCCACGCCCGGCATCTCGTCGATAAAGCTCTCGATTTCCTTCGGGTAGACGTTGTAGCCGCCCGAGATGATCAGGTCCTTGCTGCGCCCGACGATGGTCAGGTAGTTGTCCGGCACCGCGCGCTCGCCGGCCTGGCTGGCAATGGCGCCGCCGAAGCGGCCGACGTCGCCGGTCTTGAACCAGCCGTCCTCGGTGAACTCTTCCCTGGTCTTCTCCGGCATGCGCCAGTAGCCCTTGAATACGTTCGGACCCTTGACCTCGACATTGCCGATCTCGCCCGGCGTGCACGGCTGGCCCTCGCCATCGACCACGCGCACCGACACGCCCGGCAGCGGCATGCCGACGGTGCCGCCGATGCGCTCGCCCAGCGCGGCATCGTACGGGTTGGACACCAGCATCACGGTCTCGCTCATGCCGTAGCGCTCCAGGATGGTATGGCCGGTGCGCTCGCGGAAGGCATCGAAGGTCTCCAGCAGCAGCGGCGCCGAGCCCGACACGAACAGCCGCATGCGGCGGCAGGTGTCGTCGTCGAAGCGCGGCTCCTGCAGCATGCGCACGTAGTAGGTCGGCACGCCCATCATCACCGTGCAGCGCGGCAGGAATTTCAGCACCTGCGCCATGTCCAGCCTGGGCGCCCAGATCATCTTGGCACCGGCCAGCAGCGCGCCGTGCGAAGCCACGAACAGGCCGTGCACGTGGAAGATCGGCAGCATGTGCAGCAGCACGTCGTCGCTGCGCCAGCCCCAGAATTCATGCAGCGTCTGCGCATTGGAGGCCAGGTTGCGGTGCGTCAGCATCGCGCCCTTGCTGCGGCCGGTGGTGCCGGAGGTGTAGAGAATGGCGGCAAGGTCGTCATCCTGGCGCGCGACCGTCTCGAAGGCATCTGGCTTGCCCGCCGCGCGCGACAGCAGCGAGCCGCTGCGGTCGTCGTCCAGCGTAAAGACGTGGTTGACGCCGTGGCGGAACGCCACCTTGGACACCCAGCCGAAATTCTTGCTGCTGCACACCACCACCGACGGCTCGGCATTGCCGACGAAGTAGTCGATCTCTGCCTCCTGGTAGGCGGTGTTCAGCGGCAGGTAGACGTAGCCGGCGCGCAGCGTGGCCAGGTACAGGAACAGCGCTTCGGGGGACTTCTCCACCTGCACCGCCACGCGTGCGCCTTCGGGCAGGTGCAGCGAGGCCAGCAGGTTGGCCAGCTTGGCGGTGGCGCGGTCAAGGTCGTCCCAGCTGTAGTACAGCCCGTCATGCGTCTCGATGCAGCAGGCGGTGCGGTCGGCGGGGAAGCGGGATTCGAACAGGGCGAACAGGTTGGCGTTCATGTCGGGGATCGAACGAAAGGCTAAGGAAAACGAAGAAAACCATCGCGTGTGGAAGCAGTCATGGCGGCGTGACCTACTCCCCACGGAACTGCGGTGGCCGGTGCGCGAGGAAGGCGGCCACCCCTTCCGCATGGTCCGCGCCTTCGGCGTAGGCAAAATGCGCGTCCAGCTCGGCGGGCGACAGCGGTGCCGGCAGCGGCGCCAGCCGGCGGATGGTGGCCTTGTTGATGCGGGCGGCCACGGGCGCGCCGGCGGCAATGCGGCGCGCCGTGGCCTCGACCTCCGCGGCCAGCGCGCCGGGCTCGACCACGCGCGTCAGCAGCCCTTTGTCGCGCGCCTCGGCGGCGTCGAAGACCCGGCCTTCCAGCAGGATCTCCAGCGCGGCGGCGCGGCCCGCCAGCGCCAGCAGGCCCTGCAGCTCGCCGGGCGCCATCGGGAAGCCCAGGCGGTTGATGGGCACGCCGAAGCGGCTGTCCGAGGCGGCGATGCGCAGGTCGCAGTGGCTGGCGATTTCCAGCCCGCCGCCCACGCATACGCCTTCGATCATCGCCACGGTGGGGTGTGTGCATTGCGCCACCGCCGCCAGTGCCGGCGCGATGGTGGCCATGTGGTAGTGGCGCACCGCGGCCTCGTCGGCGCGCTCTGCCGGGAACTCGGCGATGTCGGCGCCGGCGGCAAAGTTGCCGTCAGCCCCGCGCACCACCACGCAGCGCAGCGAGGTATCGGCGGACAGGCGTGCAAAGCCCGCGGCCAGCTCGCGCCACATCTGAGCGGAAATGGCGTTGAGCTTGCCCGCGTGCGACAGCGTCACGGTGGCGGTGGTGCCCTGCGTGGCAAACAATACGGTGCCGCTCATCGCCGCGCCCCCTTGCATCGGATCAGCGTTGACATGGCGCCCCGTCAGTCGATCTTGGCGCCGGACTGCTGCACCACCTGGGCCCAGCGGCGAATCTCGGCGTGCTGGAACTGCGCGAACTGTTCCTGCGTAAACGCCGGCGTCTCGGAACCGTTGTTAAGCCAGACCTGCTTGAGCTCCGACGTGTTCAGCGCCTTCTCGGTCTCTGCGTACAGGCGGTCGACGATCTCCTTGGGCGTACCCTTGGGCACCCACATCGCATACCAGGTCGACACGTCATAGTTGGGCACGCCCGCCTCGGCCGCGGTCGGCACGTTGGGGAACGCCGCCGAGCGTTTGCTCGAAGCCACCGCCAGCGCCTTGATGCGGCCCGCGCGGATATGCTGCGCCGACGAGCCCAGGCCGTCGAACATCAGGTCGACCTGGCCCGCGATCAGGTCGGACAGCGCCGGGCCCGCACCCTTGTAGGGGATGTGGGTGATGAAGGTCTTGGTCTGGAGCTTGAACAGCTCGCCCGCCAGGTGGTGCGACGAGCCGTTGCCGGCCGAACCGTAGTTCAGCTTGCCAGGATTGGCCTTGGCGTAGGCAATCAGCTCCTGCAGCGTGTTGGCCTTGACGCGGTTGGGATTGACCACCACCACTTGCGGCGGCTGCGCGATCACCGTGACCGGGATGAAGTCCTTCTCGATGTCGTAGTCCAGCTTCTTGTAGAACGACGGCGCAATCGCGTGGTGCGCGCCGCCGATGAACACCGTGTAGCCGTCCGGCGCGGCCTTGGCCGCAATGCTGGCGCCGACCGTGCCGCCGGCGCCGCCGCGGTTGTCGATCACGAACTGCTTGCCGAGCTGCTTGGACAACTGCGCGGTCAGCGGCCGCGCAAAGGCGTCGGTGCCGCCGCCGGCGGGAAACGGCACGATCACGGTGACGGGCTTGGACGGCCAGGTGTCGGCATGCGCGGCGGGTGCGGCGAGCATTGCGCCGGCGCCCAGGCCGGCCAGGCCCAGGGCCACGCCCGTTGCGCGCGCGCACGCGGCCAGGCTGAACTGACGACGATTCATTGGTTGTCTCCTCTCTCTTCTGCGGAAAGTCAATCTGATGGCCGCGCGACACTGCCGCGGCGCGAAGTTACTGCTCAGGTCCCGACAAGAAAACGCGGCGCGCCAGGCGCCGCGGGTGCGGGGGCGACCCGCGTGACCGGACCAGGGTCACAGCAGCTTCCCGACGCTACGGCTGATGCGCGGGTTGCCGGCGCCCAGGCGTGCCAGATTGTCATCCAGCGCCTCGGGCACGTAAAGATAATTGACCATCATCCCGCAGCTCTGGCTGCGGCCTTTGCGCGACAGGTCGGCGCCCCAGTTCAGCCGCTCCACGCATGCCCCGTTGCCCAGGTGGAAGCGCGCGACCGGGTCGGCGGGCATCGACTGGTTGCGCTCGCGCACCAGGAAATGCGCGGCCAGGGTCATCGCGGTATCGCGGATCACGGTATCGGCGGCGTCCGGCACCAGCGCCTCCAGCCACCCGGCGCCGTCCGCTGGCGCCTTGCCGTGGCGCTCGCTCCAGCGCGCCAGGCGCTTGTCGCCCAGCACGCGCGCAACGGCATCGCCGTCCTGCTTGCGCAGCCAGTCGGCAAATCCGGGGATTGGTGAGAGCGTGGCGAACTGATTCACTTTTGGGAATTCACGCTGGACCTCCTCGATCACGCGCTTGAGCAGGAAGTTGCCGAAGCTCACGCCGCGCAGGCCCGCCTGCGTATTGCTGATCGAATAGAAGATGGCCCACTTGACGCGGCGCAGGTCTTCCAGCGGCGCGGCTTCATCCAGCAATGTATGGACATTGGCCGCCATCTCCGGCGCGAATGCCACCTCGACAAAGATCAGCGGCTCGCGCGGGATGCGCGGGTGGAAGAACGCAAAGCAGCGGCGGTCGGAATCGAGGCGGTTGCGCAGGTCGGTCCATGAGGCGATTTCATGCACGGCCTCGTAGCGGATCAGCTTTTCCAGCAGCGATGCCGGCGAATCCCAGGTGATCGGCTGCAGCTCCAGCAGGCCCACGTCGAACCAGTTGGAGAACAGCGCCTCGAGATCGTCGTCAAGCGGGCGCAGCCCTGGCATGCGGCGCTGCCAGCGCAGCATGTCGGCGCGCAGCTGGATCAGGAAGTGCAGGCCGCAGGCGCTGTTGCCGCGCTGGCCGTGCAGCGCGGCCAGCCGCTTGAAGAAGCGGATGCGCGCATTGGACAGGGCCTGGGCCAGGCCCGAAGACGCGGCCTGCGCGCGGGCGGCGCGCGCGCCCTTGTCGCCGTCGGCCCCGGCCTCTTCGCTGCCCTTGCCGCCGCTGCTGGCGACTTCGGCCAGCACCGCCAGCATGCCGCGCCGGGTGGCCTCGCCAGCAGCCTCATACTCGGCCTGCCATGCCTGCGCGGCGGCATTGGCGGCGCCATCGGTCAGGCGCGCGTCGAAGCAAAGCCGCAACTGCTCGCGCTGGCGGCGCACCGCGCGCGCCGCCAGCGGCGCCTCGCCATCGACCGGCGTTGCCGGGGCCTTGGTGTCGCCCTCGCCCTTGCGTCCCCACCAGCGGCCCAGCCGCGACAGGAACTTGGAACCTGCCGGCTCGCTTTCGCCCAGCGGCGCACTGATCTTCTGGTCACCCGTGTCGAAGGAATTCATGCGGTACCTGCCTTGATGCATCGATCTGAACGTGGGAAAAACGTCGGACTGGGGTTGCGGCGCCGGCTACTCTTCGGCGCCGGCCACGCGCAGCACCGGCGGCGCGCGCACGGCCTGGGCCTCGGCTGCGCCGGCGGTGGCGCCGGCATCCAGCGTCTTGAGCGCCGCGCGCTGGCGCAGCAGGTGGGTCTTCATCATCGCCTCGGCGCCTTCCGGGTCGCGGGCCTTGAGCGCGGCAAACACGGACAGGTGCTCGGCGCAGGATTCCTGGATCCGGCCCGGCAGCTTCAGGCTCTTGTGGCGCGACAGGCGCAGCACCTTGCGCAGGTCGCTGATCAGGCCCGACAGCCAGCGGTTGCCGGCCAGCCGCTGGATCGATTCGTGGATCTGGAAGTTGGTTTCGTAGTAGGCGTCGATGTCGCCCGCCTGCGCATAGCGCGCCAGGTCGGCATGCAGGCCGTCCAGTGCGTCCAGGTCGGCGCGCGTGGCGTTGCGCGCCGCCTCGTAGGCACAGCGCCCTTCCAGCAGTGCCATCAGCGGGAAGATCTCGTCCAGGTCCTGCTCGGACAGCTCATTGACGAAGCAGCCGCGCCGCGGCTCCAGCCGCACCAGGCCTTCGGCGGCCAGCACCTTGAGCGCTTCGCGCAGCGGCGTGCGCGAGATGCCAAGCGTTTCGGCCATCGCGCTCTCGTCGATCCATGCGCCGGGCACGAGCGTATGCGCGTCGATCATGGCGCGCAGCCGGTCTGCCACTTCCAGGTACAACGCCTGCTGGACGATGCGCATACTTCCCCCGGGTCGGATCGCGTGACCGATGCGTCCCGGTCACGATCTGGCGTCGGCCAGGGCAGATGCGCCCGGCCAGCCATAATTCATAATTATGGATTAGGGCGCGAACGATACAAGGAATTTCGATGCTGCTCTGCAACAAGCAGTAGCGATGGTGGCTGGTGGTCGACCGGCAGGTGCGGTCTGTGAGGATGCGGCGCGGGGTGCGGTATGAGGTGCGGCGGGCGTTTCCATGCCTCCCTGCAAGGAAACACCCGCGCCTGAAAATTACTGCAGTACTGCTTTTCATCGTCGGCGGATACTTGCAAAAATATCTGCCGCGTGGGTCCATGGATTGCCGGCGCTGGCCCTGCGCCCCCCTTTTTGAAACGCGCTTGTTGCGCGGATTTTCCCGTCGCCCTGGCTTTACGTGAAGTGCCGGCAAGTGCGGCCTGTCGGCCTTCACTCCCTCCCTGGCACTTCCGTTGGCGGCTGTGGCTTGCCGCTCATCTTTGTAACAATCAAGATAGCGATTTACGTGCCAGCGGGACTAACCCCATGATTTCATTGGCAACACGCATTCAGAAGTTGTTACAGAATACGTCTAGTGTAACAGGATGTTTCTAGATTGTTACGAGGGTTTTCCCACATTTTCTTATACGCCTGCCCGCCTGGCGGCAATGGCATATGCAGATTGTGCCGTGGTCGCTATTTATCAGTGCGAGAATGTGAGCGCATCGCCGCAAGTGCCCGAACTGAAGTGGTTGCATTCCTGAAACTGCGGTCGAGGCCGCAATCCTTACTGTCGCTTTCCACACACACTGGAGCTCCGCCATGCAAGCTGGCAGCGATTTCACCCTGGCCGGCACCCCGGCAGACGAGACACCGGCGCCTGCCGAGCCGCGCTACGCCGTGCCGCGGGCGCTGGGCCTGTCCTTTACCGGATCAGGTTCGGAATACTTCCGTATCTGGATCGTCAATGCACTGCTGACCATCGTCACCTTCGGCATCTATTCGGCCTGGGCCAAGGTGCGCACGTTGCAGTATTTCTATCGCAACACGCGGCTCGACGGTGCGAGTTTTGACTACCACGGCAAGCCGTCCGCGATCCTGAAGGGCCGCGCCATCGTGTTCGCGCTGGTGCTCGCCTTCCAGTTCGCCTCCACGGTCTCGCCCTTCCTTGCGCTGGCGATGCTGGTGGCGCTGCTGGCGGTGTTCCCCCTGCTGCTGGTGCGCTCGTTGCGTTTCCGCATGGCCAACTCCAGCTACCGCGGCCTGCGCTTCGCCTTTACCGGCGGCGATGCCGATGCCTACAAGGTGTTCGTGCTGTGGCCGCTGGCCGCAGTGGCCACGCTGGGCCTGCTGGGGCCGCTGGCGCACCAGCGCTTCAAGCGCTACCAGCACAACCACACCCGCTTCGGCACCGCGCCGTTTGCCTTCCACGCCGGCGCGGGCGATTTCTACGGCGTCTACCTGCGTGCCTTCGGCGTGATGGTCGCGCTGGTGGCGGCCGCGGCACTGGCCGGCTTCATGCTGGGCGCGACCGCGTCGGGCCAGGCGGGCATGATGTTGTCGTTCGGCATCGGCGTGACCGGTTTCTACCTGGCGCTGCTGGCCGTCAGCCCTTACGTGATGGCACGCTTGCAGAATGTCGTGTGGAGCCACACCACGCTGGCGCCGCATGCGTTCCGCAGCGAGGTGGGGGCCGGCCGCATGGTCTTTATCTTCGTCACCAACCTGATCGCGATCGCGCTGACGCTGGGCCTGTACCTGCCGTTCGCGCGGGTGCGTTCGGCGCGCTACCGGCTCGAATGCGTGACCATGCTGGCGGCGGGCCCGCTCGACACCTTCGTGGCCGGCGAGGCGCAGCAAGTGGGTGCGCTGGGCGATGCGGCGGTAGACTGGTACGACATCGACATCGCGCTCTGAACACGCCGTGCGCTGACCCGGCCCGCACCATGATCCCAGTCACCTTCTTCGATGGCCGCTCGTCGCGCGCGCATCCGGCCACGCTGGCCGTTGAGGCGCAGCAGGCCGTGCTGCGCGACGACTCCGGCGCCGAGCTGCGGCGCGCGCCGCTGTCGGACGTGCGCGTGTCCGAGCGCGTGCGCCGCGCGCCGCGGCTGGTCACCTTTGCCGACGGCGCCTTCTGCGAGATCACCGACCACGCCGCCTTCGACCACCTGCTGGCCGCCACCGGCCATCGCGACAGCCTGGTGGCGCGCGCGCAGAACAGCTGGCGCCTGGCCGGCCTGGCCGTGGCGGGGCTGGTGGCGGTGCTGGTGCTGGGCTATTACGTGCTGCTGCCATGGGGCGCCGGCATCATGGCGCGCACGGTGCCGCCCGAGGTGGAGGCCCATCTCGGCAAGCTGACGCTGGCGAGCCTGGACAACGGCATGGTCAAGCCGACGCAGCTGCCGCCCGCCGAGCAGCAACGCATCCGCTCGGCCTTCGCGGCGCTGAAGCGCCCGCGCGATGCCGGCCACGACTACCAGATCCTGTTCCGCCAGGGCGGCGAGATCGGCGCCAATGCGCTGGCGCTGCCGGGCGGCACCATCGTGGTCACCGACGAACTGGTGATCCTGGCCGGCACCGGTGCCGGCATGATGGGCGTGCTGGCCCATGAAGCCGGCCATGTCGCCAACCGGCACGGCTTGCAGCAGGTGATCCAGGGATCGGCGCTGGCGGCGCTGTCGGCCTACCTGTTCGGGGATATCTCGACGGTGCTGGCCGGGGTGCCGGCCGCGATCCTGACGCTGCGCTATTCACGCGACCACGAGCGCGAGGCCGACGCCTTTGCGATCGAGGTCATGCAGCGCAACGGCCTGCCGCCCGCGGCGCTGGCCGAGGTGCTGGTCAGGCTGGACAATCGGCGCGGGGCGGCGTCGGACGCCGAGCCGGAACGCGGCCAGGACTTCATGTCGACCCACCCGCAAACGCAGGCGCGCATCGACGCCTTGCGCCGCGCCGGCAAATAGCGCGCCGACGGGTTCTCAGGCCACCGGCTGTGATGCGCCGGCGCCGGGCTGGCGCCGGTAGGCCCAGACCACCATGGCGATGCCGGCCAGGATCATCGGCAGGCTCAGCCACTGGCCCATCGACAGCTTTAGCGCCAGCAGGCCCAGGAAGTTATCGGGCTCGCGCGCGAATTCCGCGGCAAAGCGGAAGGCGCCATAGCCGATCAGGAATACCCCCGACACCGCGCCCATCGGCCGCGGCTTGCGCGCGAACAGCCACAGGATGATGAACAGCGCCACGCCCTCGCCGGCAAACTGGTACAGCTGCGACGGATGGCGCGGGATGTTGTCGCCCGCCTGCGGGAAGATCATGCCCCACGGCAGGTCGGTGGCGCGGCCCCACAGCTCGCCGTTGATGAAGTTGCCGATGCGGCCGGCGGCCAGCCCGCAGGGGATCATCGGCGCGATGAAGTCGGTCACCTCCATCCAGTGGCGCCGGCGCAGTTTGCCGAACAGCCACATCGCCACGACCACGCCCAGGAAGCCGCCATGGAAGGCCATGCCGCCTTCCCACACCTTGAGGATCTCGAGCGGATGGGCCAGGTAGTACGACGGCTTGTAGAACAGCACATAGCCCAGCCGCCCTCCCAGGATCACGCCCAGCACGCCGAAGAACAGCATGTCGTCCAGGTCGCGCGTGGTCCAGCCCTTGGCCGCGATATGCGGCTGGCGGATGCGCAGGCGCCCGAAGCCCAGGAACATGATGAACCCGGCCAGGTACATCAGCCCGTACCAGCGGATGGCAAGCGGGCCCAGGTGGATGGCAACCGGGTCGAACTGGGGATGAATCAGCATGTTGGCGTGAATGGAGGTTGTAAAGGCCGCGGCCTGCGTATTGTCAGTGGCCTCGGTGACATTGGTGACGTGTCAGCGAGGGGCGGGCCCGGCTGCGCCTGCTTCTTGCGCGAGCGCGGTCGCAATATCGATGAACGAGCGCAGCACCGGCGCCACGCCGGCGGACGCGCCGTCGCGCCAGACCAGCCCGGTCTCGATCTGCGGGCCGGCCTCGCGCAGCGCCAGGTAGGACACCCCGGTGCGGCGAAGGTTGCACAGCGAGGCCGGCACCAGCGCCACGCCCATGCCCGCCGATACCAGGCTGACGATGGTCTGCATCTGGATGGCTTCCTGCGCGATCACGGGCACCAGGCCCTCGCGCGCATAGTAGCCCGTAATGATGTCATAAAACGCCGGCGCGCTTCGGCGCGGGAAGATGATCAGCGGTTCATGGGCGGCCTCGCGCAGCGACACCGCGGCGTCGCCCGCCAGCACCGCGCCCGCCGGCCGCCAGCCGTCGGGCACGGCCAGCACCAGCGGCTCGCTCACCAGCGGCAGGTAGGCCAGCCCGTGCGGCATGGCCGGCAGCTGCGGCCGGATCACCAGGCCGGCGTCGATCGCCCCCTCCATCAACGCCTCGAGCTGCACGTCGCTGGTGGCCTCGCGCAGTTGCAGCTGCACCTCCGGGTGGCGCGCGCGGAAGCGCCGCAGCAGGTCGGGCAGGATGCCGTAGTCGGCGGTGCTGACAAAGGCCAGCGACAGCGACCCCACCTCGCCGCGCGCCAGCCGCTGCGCCAGCCCGGGCAGCGCCGCGGCATCGGCCAGCACGCGCCGCACCTCGGGCAGCCACTGCTGGCCGGCCGGCGTCAGCGCCACCGATCGCCGCGTGCGCACGAACAGCTGCACGCCGATTTCCTCTTCCAGCGCCTGGATCTGCTGCGACAAGGGCGGCTGCGTCATCGACAGGCGCCCTGCCGCGCGGCCGAAATGCAACTCTTCCGCCACAGTGACAAAGTAACGCAACTGCCGCAGGTCCAAACGCCCTCCTGATATGTTTTTCGACTCAATAAAGGTCAAATAATATATTTGACACTCCAAAACGCAAGGGTCATTCTTTGGCCCACAACATCGCCGCCGTGCGTTCGTGCCTCCAGGTCTTCGGGCGCAGCGCGGAGCGGCACTGAAGATCCCCGGAGATTCCCCACCATGGCATTCAACAAACGCTCGCAGAACATCACGCAAGGCGTGGCGCGTTCGCCCAACCGTTCGATGTACTACGCCCTCGGCTACAAGAAGGAAGACTTCGACAAGCCGATGGTGGGCATCGCCAACGGCCACTCGACCATCACCCCTTGCAACGCTGGCCTGCAGCGCCTGGCCGATGCGGCCATCGACGCGATCAAGGCCTCGGACGCCAACCCGCAGGTGTTCGGCACCCCGACCATCTCGGACGGCATGTCGATGGGCACCGAGGGCATGAAGTACTCGCTGATCTCGCGTGAAGTCATCGCCGACTGCATCGAGACTGCCGCGCAGGGCCAGTGGATGGACGGGGTGGTCGTGATCGGCGGCTGCGACAAGAACATGCCGGGCGGCATGATCGCGCTGGCGCGCACCAACGTGCCGGGCATCTACGTCTACGGCGGCACCATCAAGCCGGGCAACTGGAAGGGCAAGGACCTGACCATCGTGTCGTCGTTCGAGGCCGTGGGCGAATTCACCGCCGGGCGCATGAGCCAGGAAGACTTCGAGGGCGTGGAAAAGAACGCCTGCCCGTCGACCGGCTCGTGCGGCGGCATGTACACCGCCAACACCATGAGCTCGTCGTTCGAGGCGCTGGGCATGTCGCTGCTGTACTCGTCGACCATGGCCAACCCCGACCAGGAAAAGGTCGACAGCGCCGCCGAATCGGCGCGCGTGCTGGTCGAGGCGATCAAGCAGGACATCAAGCCGCGCGACATTATCACGCGCAAGTCGATCGAGAACGCCGTGGCGCTGATCATGGCCACGGGCGGCTCGACCAACGCCGTGCTGCACTACCTGGCCATCGCCCACGCCGCCGAGGTGGAATGGACCATCGACGACTTCGAGCGCATCCGCCGCAAGGTGCCGGTGATCTGCAACCTGAAGCCGTCGGGCCAGTACGTGGCGACCGACCTGCACAAGGCCGGCGGCATCCCGCAGGTCATGAAGATCCTGCTCAAGGCCGGCATGCTGCATGGCGACTGCCTGACCATCACCGGCCGCACGCTGGCTGAAGAACTGGAAAACGTTCCCGACACCCCGCGTGCCGACCAGGACGTGATCCTGCCGATCGAGAAGGCGCTCTACGCCGAAGGCCACCTGGCCATCCTGAAGGGCAACCTGGCCGAAGAAGGCGCGGTCGCCAAGATCACCGGCCTGAAGAACCCGGTCATCACTGGCCCGGCGCGCGTGTTCGAAGACGAGCAGAGCGCGATGGAAGCGATCCTGGCCGACAAGATCAACGCCGGCGACATCCTGGTGCTGCGCTACCTCGGCCCCAAGGGCGGCCCCGGCATGCCGGAAATGCTGGCCCCGACCTCGGCCATCATCGGCAAGGGGCTGGGCGAATCGGTCGGCTTTATTACCGACGGCCGCTTCTCTGGTGGTACCTGGGGCATGGTGGTTGGCCACGTGGCGCCGGAAGCGTATGTGGGCGGCACGATCGCGCTGGTGCAGGAAGGCGATTCGATCACCATCGATGCGCACAAGCTGTTGCTGCAGCTGAACGTGGCGGATGAAGAACTGGCCAGGCGCCGGGCCAACTGGAAGCAGCCGGCGCCGCGTTATACCCGTGGAGTGCTGGCGAAGTTCTCGAAGCTGGCGTCGACGGCGAGCAAGGGGGCAGTGACGGACTGATCTTCGTCCTGCTCAATAAAAAAGCCTGCGAGCGATCGCAGGCTTTTTTGTTTGCCGACGTCTGTCGAGACCCGCCGGTCCGCTCCAGCCCTTCAGCCGCCGTTAATCCTCCCCCGGCGTCTTCTCGATCTCCTCCAGCGTCGCATCCAGCCATTCCACCAGCCGCGCCTCCAGCGACTGGGTCAGCTCGCTGGCCAGTTGCGCCGTCAGCGGCGCCAGGCGCGACTGCAGCGTGGCTTCGGTATGGGCCGCCACGACCTGCGGCCATTCGGTGCGGAAGCGCATCATCACGCGCGTCAGCAACTCGGTGCGCACGGCGCGCAGGTCGTCCTCGCCCGGGGCGCCGCTATCTGCCGGCATCGCCGATGCCGGCGCGGCGCCTTCGTCCGCCACGGCGTCGCCGGTATCGCCGACATGCATGACCAGGCCCGAATCGGCCATGCCGAAGGTATCGATCACGCCCTCCTGCGCAGCGGCAGCCGGCGCTGCTGTCCCTGCGTCCGGCAGTTCGAAGACCTCGGTCAGCAGCGGGATGCTGTCATTCGGATCGAGCCGCGGGATCACCCGCGAGGTGGTGCGTTCGCTCATGCGGCGTCTCCCTTGGGCTGGCCGATGTCGTGGTGCGTCAGCGGATAGCCGCGTTCGCGGTAGAAACGGTAGCGCTGGCGGCCGGCTTCGCGCGCGGCATCGCCCGCGCCCACTACCTCGATCAGCCGTTCGAAGCTGGCAAACTGCGCCGGGGCCTGGTCTGCCAGGTTGATCAGCAGCTGGTGGTGCGGCACGCCTTCGGTGGTGGCGGCCAGCAGGATCGGCGTGACCGCCGCATTGGGGCTTTCCAGCCCGCAATGGGGCAGGAAATCCAGCGCGGAGAAGGTCCACAGGCGCGCATCCAGGTCCGCCAGCTGCGCCGGCGCCCCGTGGATCACCACCTTCTGCCCGGCGCCGTAGGCCTTGCGGACCAGCCGGCAGACATAGCCGAGCACGTCCGGCACGTTGCTGTGGAAATCGATGCGCGTCATGGACCCTTGCTGCCTCTGTTGCCTGCCGCCGCCATCAGGCCGCGCGGTCCATCAGGAACTGCGCCAGCAGCGGCACCGGGCGGCCGGTGGCCCCCTTGGCCGCGCCGCTCTTCCAGGCGGTGCCGGCGATGTCCAGGTGGGCCCAGTCGTATTTCTCGGTAAAGCGCGAGAGGAAGCACGCCGCCGTCACGCTGCCGGCCGGGCGGCCGCCGATATTGCCCATGTCGGCAAAGTTGGACTTGAGCTGGTCCTGGTACTCGTCGTCCAGCGGCATGCGCCAGGCGGTGTCCATGGCGCGGCGGCCGGCCTGCAGCAGGGCATCGGCAAGCGCGTCGGAGCGCGCGTACAGGCCGCTGTTGATGTGGCCGAGCGCGATGATGCAGGCGCCCGTCAGCGTGGCCACGTCGATCACCGCGGCCGGCTTGAAGCGCTCCACATAGGTCAGCGCGTCGCACAGGATCAGGCGGCCTTCGGCGTCGGTGTTCAGGATCTCGATGGTCTGGCCGGACATGCTGGTGACCACGTCGCCCGGCTTGGTGGCGATGCCGCTGGGCATGTTCTCGCAGGTCGGCACCACGGCGATGACGTTGAGCTTCAGGCCCATCTCGGCCACGGCCTGGATCGTGCCCAGCACCGAGGCGGCGCCGCACATGTCGTACTTCATCTCGTCCATGCCCTCGCCCGGCTTGAGCGAGATGCCGCCGGTATCGAAGGTGATGCCCTTGCCCACCAGCACCACCGGGGCCTGCTTGGCGCCGGCGCCGTCGTAGCGCAGCACGATGAACTGCGGCGGCTCTTCGCTGCCCTTGGTCACGGCCAGGAAGGCCCCCATGTTCAGGGCCTCGATCTGCTTGCGGCCCAGCACCTCGGCCTTGAGCTTGTGGCGCTTGGCAATGCCGCGGGCGGTATTGGCCAGGTAGGTCGGCGTGCAGATATTGGACGGCAGGTTGCCCAGGTCGCGCGTCAGCTCCATGCCGTTGGCGATGGCGGTGCCGCGCACCACGGCCTGGGTGGCGGCGCGGGCATCGCCGGTGTCGACCGCGATCACGACCTTGCGCAGCGAGGACTTGTCGTTGCCGTTGGGCTTGCCGTTGGCATTGGCGCGCTTCAGACCCGGATGGCGCTCCAGCAGCCGATAGCCGGCTTCGCGCACCAGCGTGATGGTGGTGATCACCGCCCAGGCGACATCGCGCTGCTGCGGCGCCTGTTGCGCCAGGCACCACAGGGCCGAGGCCGCACGCGTGGACGACAAGGCACGCACGGCGGTGCGGACCGCGTCGGCAAAGGCCTTGTCGCTGAAATCGGCTTCCTTGCCCAGGCCCACCAGCAGCACGCGCGCGGCGCCCACGCCGGCCACCTCATGCAGCATCAGCTGGGTGCCGCGCTTGCCTTCGAAGTCGCCCTGCTTGACCAGCCGCCCCACCAGGCCCTTGGTGGCCACGTCCAGTGCCTTGGCTACTCCGGCCAGGTTCTGGCCTTCGAACAGGCCGACCACCAGGCAGTCGGTCTTGGTCGCCAGGAAACCATTTTGGCCGGCTTTGCTCCAATCCAAGGCTTTTGTGCTAAATTCCATCGCGCTTCCTTCCAGGGGCTCGTTAGACACGAAAGCCTCCATTATCCGCGATTTTTATCCCGCGACCTGCCGCCGCTGATACGCCCCGGTCACGCTGACAGCATGCTGTGCTGCCAGCCAGCTGTTCTGCCAGGCACCTCGCACGGCACATCGCCCGCTCCGGCCGGCAGCCCGGAACCGAACCCGCATGATCCTTCAACAAGCCCTGCGACGCGAGCTTGCCTACACCGCCGGGGCGGTGTTCCTGGTGATGCTGACCTTCATGCTCACCTCGCTCGTGATCCGCATCCTGGGAATGGCTGCCAGCGGCAAGGCCAGTCCCAACGACGTGCTGATGCTGATCGGCCTGGCCACCATCGGCTACCTGTCGATCCTGCTGTCGGCCACGCTCTTCATCTCCACCCTGATCGTGCTGACGCGCTGGTACAAGGATTCGGAGATGGTGGTGTGGTTCTCGGCGGGCATCTCGCTGCGCGAACTGGTCAAGCCGGTGCTGCAGTTTGCGGCACCCTTCATCGTGCTGGCGCTGCTGCTGGGCATGTTCGCCTGGCCCTGGGCCAACCAGCAGAGCGCGCTGTTCCGCGACCGCTTCGAGCAGCGCGGCGTGATGTCGATGATCGCCGCCGGGCGCTTTATCGAGCCCGCCAAGGCCAACTATGTGCTGTTCATCGAGGGCATCGACGCCGACATGAAGCATGCGCGCAATGTCTTCGTCGCCAACTCCGAGGCCGACAAGATCGGCGTGGCGCTGGCGCACCAGGGCAAGTTCGAGACCATGCCCAACGGCGACCGCCTGGTGGTGATGGAAAACGGCCGCCGCTACTCGGGCATGCCCGGCCAGATCGACTACCGCATCGTCGAGTTCGAACGCTACGCGGTCAAGGTGGACAACAAGGCTCCCGAGTCCGAAGCCAAGCTGCCACCCAAGAGCCGCGACACCATCGAGCTGATCCGCAACCCCACGCGCGAAAACCTGGGCGAGCTGATCTGGCGCATCTCGCTGCCGATCCTGGCCTTCAACTTCGTCATGATCGCAATCCCGCTGGCCTACGTTAACCCGCGCCTGGGCCGCTACACGCCGCTGGTGTTCGCGGTGCTGATCTACCTGACCTACAGCAACCTGATCAACCTGACGCAGTCCTGGGTGCGCTCGGGCGCGATCCCGTTCTGGCTGGCGTGGTGGCCGATCCACCTGGCGGTGTTCCTGGGGGCGCTGCTGCTGTTCCGCTACCGCCAGAACCGCAGCCTGGGCGGGTGGCGCGCCGTGTTCGGCCTGCGCAGGCGTGATGCCGCGGCCACCGGAGGCCGGGCATGAGGATCCTGCGCGTCTATGAACGCTACTTCGGCCGGCTGATCTATGGCGTGTTCGCCTTCATCCTGTTCGCGGTGCTGTCGCTGTTCGTGTTCTTCGACATGCTCAACGAGCTGGAGAACGTCAACAACCAGTACACCTCGCTGGTCGCGCTGTTCCACGTCCTGCTGCAGGCACCCACGCGGGTGTATGAGGTGCTGCCAATCGCGGTGCTGATCAGCGCGATCTATGTGTTCTCGCAGCTGGCCAGCCAGTCCGAGTACACCATCTTCCGCGTGGCCGGCCTGAACACGCGCCAGGCGCTGTTCTCGCTGTTCAAGCTGGCGGTGCCGCTGGCCATCGTGACCTTTATCTTCGGCGAGTTCATCGCCCCCCGCGCCGAGCAGTACGCGCAGAAGATCAAGCTCGAGGCGATCGGCGCAACCGTGTCGTCGGGCTTCCGTTCCGGCGTCTGGGTCAAGGACCGCGACAAGGATGCCGCCACCGGCGGCGGCGAGATCACCCGCTTCGTCAACGTGGCGGGGTTGCGGCCGGACCAGACCATCACCGGCATCACCATGTATGAGTTCGACCCGCAATACCGCCTGCGCATGATCCGCGTGGCGCAGGAGGGGCGCTACCAGGGTGGCCAGTTGTGGGAGCTGCAGGGCGTCAACGAGACCCGCTTCATCGAACTGGCGCCCCCGGCCCAGGGCGCGAAGCCGGCACGCGATTCGCTGGCCCCGGATTTCCGCGCCGAGCAAGTCAAGTTCCCGCGCGTGACCATGCATTCCGAGCTGACGCCGCAAATCCTGTCAGTGCTGCTGGTGACGCCTGAGCGGATGTCGACGCTGGACCTGTTCCGCTATATCCGCCACCTGCGCGACAACAAGCAGGACACGCAGCGCTATGAGATCGCCTTCTGGAAGAAGGTGATCTACCCGCTGACGCTGTTCGTGATGATGGCGCTGGCCCTGCCCTTCGCCTACCTGCACGCCCGTGCCGGCGCCGTCGGCGTGAAAGTGTTCGGGGGCATCATGCTGGGGTTGTCGTTCCACTTGTCGAACACGCTGTTCTCGCACGTCGGCCTGCTGCATACCTGGCCGCCGATCATCTCGGCACTGGTGCCAGGTACGCTCTACCTGATGGTGGCGCTGCTGGCGCTGCGCTGGGTGGACCGGCACTGAGGGGCGGGCTGCCATGACCGCACCCACCCGGGCCCTGGTCCTGTTTGCGCATGGCGCACGCGACGCGCGCTGGCGCGAGCCGTTCGACCGCCTGCAGCAGAAGGTGGCCGCTGCCTTGCCCGGGTGCGAGGTGCGGCTGGCGTTCCTGGAGCTGATGACGCCGGCTCTGCCCGACGCGCTCGCCGACCTGGCAGCGCGCGGCGTGTCCGACGCCACCGTGGTGCCGGTGTTCCTGGGCCAGGGCGGCCACCTGCGGCGCGACCTGCCAGCCTTGCTCGACCAATGCCGGCAAGCGCATCCCGGGCTGCGCATCCATTGCGCGACGGCGGCAGGCGAGGCCGATGCGGTGCTGGATGCAATGGCCGCATACTGCGTTGCCTCAATGCCCGCAAGCGGCCAGCCCTGAGCAGAAATGTGGGCCCCGATGAAAAAAGCCCTGTGCCGGCATGCCGGTACAGGGCTTTTTTCTAGTGGCGCGCAGCGCGCTCAGGCAGCGCGCGGCGTCTGCACGACGGTTTCACCCACGCCTTCGCGCGGCGTTTCGGTAGCCCGCGCAGCCAGCGCCGCCCCGATCATCAGCAGGCTCGGCTGCACCGGATCGATCCAGGCAGCGGCCTCGCCTGCTGCCATTCGGCCCAGCGTGAATTCACGGCTACGCTGCCGCGGCGTGCTGGCGGCTTCCACCACCCACGCCGGCGTCGACGCCGGCTTGCCATGCGCGATCAGCTGCGCGGCAATCGACGCCGCCTGGTCGCGGCCCATGTAGTAGACCAGCGTATCGGCCTTGACCGCCGCTTCGATATCGGCCGAGCCCTCGCCATCCGCAGCCTTCGCCTGCGTGGCAAACGCCACGCTGCGCGACACACCGCGCTTGGTCAGCGGCTTGCTGATCGCCGAAGCAGCCGCCAGCGCCGCAGTGATTCCCGGCACCACTTCATACTCGATGCCAGCGGCTTCCAGCGCCTGCAGCTCCTCGTCGGCACGGCCGAACAGCATCGGGTCGCCGCCCTTCAGGCGCACCACGCGCTCGTACTTGCCGGCCAGGTCGACGATCTGGCGGTTGATGAACAGCTGCGCGGTGGAGCGCTGCCCGCAGCGCTTGCCCACCTCGACCAGCTCGGCCTGCGGACACCAGGCCAGCATCTCCGGCGCCACCAGTGCATCATGCAGCACCACCTGGGCTTCGCCCAAAAGCCGTGCACCGCGCACCGTAATGAGGTCTGCCGCACCGGGGCCTGCCCCGATGAGGAACACCTTGCCGTAAGTCTTCTGCGCCTGCTTGTCCATCTGCTGCCCCTTTCCTGCCGTTACCGATCAGGAGAACGCACGGATCATGCCTGCGGCCACCGTGTGGTTGGTCGCTTCGTCGATCAGCACGAAGGCGCCCGTTGCCGGGTTGTTGCCGTAGGCATCGCACACGATCGGCTTCTGCAGCGAGATCTGCACCGAACCGATGTCGTTCAGGCGGATATCGTGGCGACCGGTCTCGTGCGACAGCGTATGCACGTCCAGCACGCGGTCCACCGCCGACACGCGCGCGAACACGCTGGCCGTGGTGTGCTTGAGCACGTACTTGCGCGCCGGGTTCAGCGATTCGTCGTCGAACCAGCACAGGTCGGCCTGCAGCTTCTTTGCCGAAGCCGTGGTCGCATCGGCGGCAACGAACATATCACCGCGTGATACATCGACGTCCTCGGCCAGGCGCACCGTGACGGTATCGCCGACGTTGGCCGATTCAGCGGCACCATTGGGCGTCAGCACTTCAGCCACCACGGCTTCGCGGTTGGCCGGCAGCACGCGCAGCTTCTGGCCCACGCGCACGGTGCCGGCTTCGATGCGGCCGGCATAGCCGCGGAAGTCGTCCGACTGCGAACCGTCCTGGCGGATCACCAGCTGCACCGGGAAGCGCAGCGCGGCGTCATCCTCGGGTGCGGCCTCTTCCACCGGCAGTTCTTCCAGCAGCGGCAGCAGCGGCTCGCCCTGGTACCAGGCCATGGCATCGCTCTCATGCACGATGTTGTCGCCGCGCAGCGCCGACACCGGCACGTAGCGCACGTCCTTGAGGCCCAGCTGCTCGGCCAGTTCGGTGTAGGCGGTGCGGATCTCGTTGAAGCGCTGTTCGCTGTAGTCGACCAGGTCCATCTTGTTGACGGCAACGATCACGTGCCGGATCTCCAGCAGCTTCAGGATCGCCGAGTGGCGCTTGGTCTGCGCCAGCAGCTCGGCACGGCCGTCGGTGACGGTGACGCGGGTGGCATCGACCAGCACGATGGCCGCGTCCGCGGTCGAGGCGCCGGTGACCATGTTGCGGGTGTACTGCTCGTGGCCCGGGGTATCCGCGATGATGAACTTGCGGCGCGCGGTCGAGAAGTAGCGGTAGGCCACGTCGATGGTGATGCCCTGCTCGCGCTCGGCCTCGAGGCCGTCGGTCAGCAGCGAGAAGTCGATCTGCTCGCCGGCGGTGCGCTTGTTCTTGGCGTTGGCCAGCGCGGTCAGCTGGTCGGACAGCACGGCTTTGCTGTCGTACAGCAGGCGGCCGATCAGCGTGCTCTTGCCGTCGTCGACGGAGCCGGCGGTGATGAAGCGCAGCAGGCCTTGATGGGTTGCTTGGTGAGTCATGTCTGGATCCTTTGCTGCGTGCGGCTTAGAAGTAGCCTTCCTTCTTGCGGCGTTCCATCGAGGCTTCGCTCGTCTGGTCGTCCATGCGGGTGGCGCCGCGCTCGGTGATCTCGGTCACCGCGGTCTCGGCGATGATCGCTTCCGGCGAATCGGCAACGCTGGCCACCGGGCAGGTGCAGCTGATGTCGCCGACGGTACGGAAGCGCACCGACAACACTTCGCTGACATCGCCGTCCTGCTTGGGCGTGATCGGCGTGACCGGCACCAGCAGGCCGTTCTTGCGCACCACTTCGCGCTGGTGGGAATAGTAGATCGGCGGCAGCGCCAGCTTCTCGCGGGCGATGTACTGCCACACGTCCAGCTCGGTCCAGTTCGAGATCGGGAACACGCGCATCTGCTCGCCCTGCGCCATGCGTGCGTTGTACAGGCTCCACAGCTCGGGGCGCTGGGCCTTGGGGTCCCACTGGCCGAACTCGTCGCGGAACGAGAAGATACGCTCCTTGGCGCGGGCCTTCTCTTCGTCGCGGCGGGCGCCGCCCATCAGCGCGTCGAACTGGTGCTCGCCGATGGTTTCCAGCAGCGTCACGGCCTGGGCCGCGTTGCGCGAATCGGTTTCCTTGCGCAGGCGCACGGTGCCGCGCTTGATCGAGTCCTCGACATGGCCCACCACCAGGCGCGCGCCCAGCTCAGCCACGCGCTGGTCGCGGAAGGCGATCACTTCCGGATAGTTGTGGCCGGTGTCGATATGCACCAGCGGGAACGGCAGCTCGATCTTGCGCTCGCCCAGGCGGAAGGCCTTCAGCGCCAGGTGCAGCATCACGATCGAGTCCTTGCCGCCCGAGAACAGCAGCGCCGGGTTGCGGCACTCGGCCACCACCTCGCGGATGATGTAGATCGACTCGGCTTCGAGGCGGTCGAGGTGATCGTTCTGTACTTGCAACAGGTGCGCCACGCTGCTGGTGGCTTCTGCGATGTCGTTCATGATGCCCATTTTGTCCGGCCTCAATGCTTGATGTTCTGTTCGTGAAGCCCGCACTCTTTCGAGTCCTTGCTCTCCCACCACCAACGTCCCGCGCGCACATCCTCGCCCGCGCGCACGGCACGCGTACACGGCTCGCAGCCGATGCTGGGATAGCCCTTGGCGTGCAGGTCATTGATCGGCACGTTGTGGCGCTTCAGGTAAGCCCACACCTCCGGCTCGCTCCAGTCCGCCAGCGGGTTGAACTTGGGGATGCCGCGGGCTTCGTCCAGTTCCTCGAACGGCAGCTCGGCGCGCGTGACCGCCTGCTCGCGGCGCTGGCCGGTCAGCCAGGCGTCGGCGTGCGAGAGCGCGCGGTTGAGCGGCTCGACCTTGCGGATGCCGCAGCATTCCTTGCGCAGCTCGACGCTGTCGTAGAAGGCGTTGAGCCCGTGCTTCTTCAGGTAGTTCTCGACGGCCTCGGCGTCCGGCGTGAACTGCTCGATGCTGTAGCCGTAGTGCGCCTGCACCTTGTCCAGCACCGCCAGCGTCTCGGCGTGCAGGCGCCCGGTCTGCAGCGTGAACACGCGGATGCCGGCGCGCACGGCTTCGGTGCCGCGCAGGATCGCGTCGGTCAGCACCATGTCCTCGGCCGCCAGGCTCGAGGCAAAGCGCGCGCGGAAGAAGCGGCCGGCGATGCCCGCCAGGCGCTCACCCAGCTCGCGCTCCTTCTGCTCCAGCGCGGCAATGCTGCCGGTGTATTCCGGCGCAACCCACAGCGCAGGCGGACGCATCGCCGACGCCGCACCGGCGTCGACCACGGCGATTTCACTCAGCACCGTGCTCATGCCGTTTCCTTCGGTTGCGCGCCAACCTCTGCCCGCGCGCGGCGGAACAGCGGCAGCGGCTCATCCACCGAAGCCTGGTAGGTCACGGTGAACTCGGTGAAGCCCTTGATGGCGTCCTCGATGTTCTTGTCGGCGCGCACCGCGAAGGCATCGAAGCCGCAGCGCTTCATGAAGTTGAGCTGGTCGCGCAGCACGTCGCCGATGGCGCGCAGCTGGCCCTTCCAGTGGTAGCGGGTGCGCAGCAGGTAGGCCGTGGAAAAGCCGCGGCCGTCGCGGAACACCGGGAAGTCCACCGCCACCAGCGCCACGCGCGCGAAATACGCCTCGGCATCGCCCGGCTCGTCTTCCGGGGCCAGCCACACGCCGGTGCGGGCCGCGTCGCGGCCGGCCAGCAGCGCTTCGTTGGCCTTGAACACCGACAGCGGGAACAGCACCGCGTCCTGGCTTTGCACGGCCGCTGCGATCTGCTCGTCGGTCAGCGGCTGCTCGGCGGTGCCGCGCAGCACGGTCCAGGCGTCATCGACGATGACGGGGGCGACGGTAGCGCCATCCTGTTGCAGTTGAATGATCTTTGCCATGTTCAGTCTCCGGTCCTCAGGCTTCAGCGCGCTCGCGCGGCTGCTTGTCGGCATAAACGCGCTCCTTGAACGGGGCGATGCCGATGCGGGACAGGGTTTCGATAAAGCGTTCGTCCTCGATGCGGTTGGCAACGAAGGTGTCGATGATGCGGGTCACCACCTCGGGCATTTCCTCGGCGCTGAACGACGGGCCGATCACCTTGCCCAGCGCGGTCTGGTTGCCCTGGGCGCCGCCCAGCGTGACCTGGTACCACTCCGAACCGTCCTTGTCGACGCCCAGCACGCCGATATTGCCGACGTGGTGGTGGCCGCAGGCGTTGATGCAGCCCGAGATGTTCAGCGAGATCTCGCCCAGGTCATAGACGTAATCGAGGTCGTCGAAGCGGTCCTGGATCGCCTGCGCGATGGGGATCGACTTGGCGTTGGCCAGCGAGCAGAAATCGCCGCCCGGGCAGGCGATGATGTCGGTCAGCAGGCCGATGTTCGGGGTAGCCAGGCCGGCCTTCCTGGCCAGTTGCCAGAGCGCGTACAGGTCCTGCTTCTTCACGTCCGGCAGGATCAGGTTCTGCTCGTGCGCGACGCGCAGCTCGCCGAAGCCGAACTGGTCAGCCAGGTCGGCCACGGCTTCGATCTGCGCGTCGGTGGCGTCCCCCGGGGGCGAGGCCACGCCCGGCTTGGTCGACAGCGTCACCGCGGCGTAGCCCGGCACCTTGTGGCCGTGCACGTTGCGACTGACCCAGCGCGCAAAGGCCTTGTCTTCCAGCAGGTGGTTCTCGTACGAAGCATCGGTGTCGGCCAGCTTTTCATATGCGGGCGGCGTGAAATACTGCGCCACGCGGTCGAACTCGGCCTGCGTCAGCGTGGCCGGGCCGTCCTTGCTGTGCTGCCACTCTTCCTCGACTTCCTGCGCGAACTTCTCTGCGCCGATGGCCTTCACCAGGATCTTGATGCGCGCCTTGTACTTGTTGTCGCGGCGGCCATAGCGGTTGTACACGCGGATGGCCGACTCGACGTAGGACAGCATGTGCTGCCACGGCAGGTCGTCCTTGATGATCGTGCCCAGGATCGGCGTGCGGCCCAGGCCGCCGCCGGCCAGGATGCGCAGGCGCGTTTCGCCTTCGGCGTTCTTGTAGGCGTAGATGCCGATATCGTGCATCTGCACCACGGCGCGGTCATTGGCCGAGGCCGAGATGGCGATCTTGAACTTGCGCGGCAGGAAGGCGAACTCCGGCTGGAAGGTGCTCCACTGGCGCAGCAGCTCGGCCAGCACGCGCGGGTCCACCGACTCGTCCGGCGCGACGCCGGCGAAGTGATCGGTGGTGATGTTGCGCACGCAGTTGCCCGAGGTCTGGATGGCGTGCATCTCGACGCTGGCCAGCTCGGCCAGCACGTCGGGCACGCGCTCCAGCTCCATCCAGTTGTACTGGATGTTCTGGCGCGTGGAGAAGTGGCCATAGCCGCGGTCGTACTCGCGCGCGATATGGCCCAGCTTGCGCATCTGCTTCGACGACAGCAGGCCGTACGGAATCGCCACGCGCAGCATGTAGGCATGGCGCTGCATGTACAGGCCGTTCTGCAGGCGCAGCGGCAGGAATTCTTCCTCGGTCAGCTCGTCGGACAGGCGGCGGCGCACCTGGTCACGGAACTGGGCGACGCGCTCGGCGACGATGCGCTGGTCATATTGGTCGTACTGATACATGGCGGGGTCCGTTCAGTATTCGTTGAATTCAGGAAACGAGCTTGATGGCGACCAGCGTCAGCGTGGTCGCCAGTGCGGCACGCACCAGCCGTTCGGGCAGCGCCCGCGACAGTTGCGCGCCCAGCCAGATGCCGGGGATCGAACCCACCAGCAGCGCCAGCAGCAAATTCCAGTCGACCGTGCCGAGCCATACATGGCCCAGCCCGGCAAGCGCCGTCAGCGGGACGGCGTAGGCAATGTCGGTGCCGGCCACTTCAGCCGGCTTCATATGGGGATACAGCAGCAGGATCAGCGTGGCGCCAACCGCGCCGGCGCCGATCGACGACACCGTCACCAGCACGCCGATCACGGCGCCGACCACGATGGTGGCAATGACCTGGGCGCGGCCGTGCAGCTGGAAGCGCGGATTGCGTTCCAGCCAGGCCAGCATCTGCTTGCGGAACAGCAGCGACAATACGGTCAGCAGCACCGACACGCCGATGGTCAGGCGGATCGCGTGCAGCCACTGGGCGTTGAGCTCGCCGGCGCTCTTCAGCACCAGGATGGCGGCCACAGCCGCCGGCAGGCTGCCGATGCACAGGCGCCGCACCACCTGCCACTGCACATGGCCGTGGGCACGGTGCGCGATGGTGCCGAAGCCCTTGGTGATGGCGGCGAAGGCCAGGTCGGTGCCAACCGCGGTGGCCGGCGAAAAGCCGAACAGCAACGTCAGCAGCGGCGTCATCAACGAGCCCCCACCCACCCCGGTCAGACCGACGAGGACGCCTACAAACAGACCGGAAACCGTATAGGCAACAGACATGGGGGACTCGGTGGGAACCTGGCCCGTGGGTCTCGCATCACAAAGTGGCTGCTGCGAGAGGACGCGCTGAGGGCTGGCCATTAATTAACAAAGTTCGAGAATCGTAATAAACTGGCCTCATACCTCAAACTAATAAGAAGTTGTTTGTTTATACGAACCCAGATATATGAACCTGCACCAGTTTCGCTTCGTGCGTGAGGCCGTCCGGCAGAACTACAACCTGACTGAGGCCGCCAAAGCGCTCTACACGTCACAACCCGGCGTGTCCAAGGCCATCATCGAGCTGGAAGAAGAGCTGGGCGTTGATATCTTTACCCGCCACGGCAAGCGCATCCGCAGCCTGACCGAGCCCGGCCGCCGCATCCTGAGCTCGGTCGAGAAGATCCTGCAGGAGGTGGAAAGCCTGAAGCGCGTCGGTATGGACTATGCGGCACAGGATCAGGGCAACTTCACCATCGCCACCACCCACACCCAGGCGCGCTACGCCCTGCCGCGGGTGATCAGCGAGTTCACCAAGCGCTACCCCAAGGTGCGGCTGTCGATCCAGCAGGGCAACCCGGCGCAGATCGCCGACATGCTGCTGCACGACCAGGCCGATATCGGCATCGCGACCGAAGGCATCTCCGCCGACAAGAACCTCGTGTCGCTGCCGGGCTACCAGTGGACCCATATGGTGATTACGCCACCCGAGCATCCGCTGCTGGACAAGAAGCACCTGGCGCTGGAAGACCTGATGGGCTACCCGCTGATCACCTACGATGCCAACTTTGCCGGCCGGACCAAGATCGACAAGGCCTTCGCGCTGCGCCACCTGGAGCCGGACATCGTGCTGGAGGCCATCGACGCGGACGTGATCAAGACGTACGTGGAGATCGGGCTGGGCGTGGGCATCGTCGCCGGCGTCGCCTATGATGCCGAGCGTGACCGCAACCTGCGCGGCATTTCGGCCGGCCACCTGTTTGGCAGCAACGTGACGCACCTGGCCGTCAAGCAGGGTGCCTACCTGCGCAGCTTTGTCTACACCTTCATCGAGCTGTTCTCGCCGACGCTCAACCGCAAGCTGGTTGAGCAGGCCATGTCCGGCGAACACGAAGCCTACGAACTCTGAGGACGGCCCGCCGCCTCTCCCTATATAAAAAGCAAACCCAACCATGCATCTGCTGCCCATCACGCCCTGCCGGCCGGAGGCCCTGTGAGCGACCTGCCCCGCATTCACTGGACCGAGGACGGCATCGAGCGCAGCGCCGCCTGGCGCTCTGAAGCCGGCCTGCCGCCGCCGCGCCGCGTGATCATCGCCGACGACACCACCAGCGCCGACACCGCCTACCGCCTGGCCTGCGAGGGCACCGCGCTGCTGTGGCGCGGCGACTTCCAGAACGCGCGCCAGCTGCTGCACGCGCTGGCCCGCCGCACCGAGCGCAAGCCCAAGAAGGCCAGCCGCCCCGGCCAGAAAGCCAGGGACAAGGCCAAGGGCGGGGCCGCTTCGCCAATCGAGGCCTTCAACCTGCACCGGCTGGCCCAGTCGCAGCGCGCCCGCACGCTGGGCATGCTGCTGCTGCCGTTCGAGGCCAGCCACGAGGTGCCGCTGCGCCGCGCGCCGGATGTGCGCGACGCCTGCGAACAGGTCTACGGCCCGGCCAGCGAGCCCTACGTGGCGTCGATGCGCGAGTTGCTGGGCATGATCGGCGCCTATGAATGGCGCAAGAAGGGCGTGGAGATCCCGGCGCTGGAAGACCGCATCCACCCCTGGTACGGCGTGTTCTCGCCGGTGCGCGGCGAGTATGTCGACCTGGTCGCGACCGAGCCGCTGCCGGCCAAGACCCTCGCCTTCGATATCGGCACCGGCACCGGCGTGCTGGCCGCGGTGCTGGCCCGCCGCGGCGTGCAGCGCGTGGTCGCCACTGACCAGGACCCGCGCGCGCTGGCCTGCGCGCGCGAGAACATCGCGCAGCTTGGCTACGCCGGGGAGGTCGAAATCGTGCAGGCCGACCTGTTCCCCGAAGGCCGGGCGCCGCTGGTGGTGTGCAACCCGCCCTGGGTGCCGGCCCGGCCCAGCTCGCCGGTCGAGCGCGCGGTCTACGACCCTGACAGCGCCATGCTGCGCGGCTTCCTGCAGGGGCTGGCCGAGCATCTGGCGCCGGGCGGCGAAGGCTGGCTGCTGCTGTCGGACCTGGCCGAGCATCTCGGCCTGCGCCCGCGCGAGGAACTGATGGGCTGGATCGACGCCGCCGGGCTGAAGGTGCTGGGCCGTTCCGATATCCGCCCGCGCCACCCGCGCGCGACGGATGCTGCCGACCCGCTGCACGCGGCGCGTTCCGCCGAGGTGACCACGCTCTGGCGCCTGGGCGTGCGCTGACCGGCACGGCCGCGGCGGGGCGCAGGCGTGCCCCGGCGGCCGAGTTCGGCTATCCTTCCCGTCACATATAAGAACGGAGGAGACCATGCTGACAATGCCCCTGCGCCCCCTGCTGCTGGCCGGCGCCCTGCTCTTCACCAGCGCCGCCGCGCATGCCGACATCCGTGTCGGCATCGATGTGTCCACCACCGGTCCGGCGGCCTCGATCGGCATCCCCTCCAAGAACACCGTGTTGATGTGGCCCCAGACCCTGGGCGGCCAGAAGGCGCACTACGTCATCCTTGACGACGGCACCGACCCGGCCGCGGCGGTGCGCAACGTGCGCAAGCTGATCTCCGAGGAAAAGGTCGACGTGATCGTCGGCCCCAACATCACCCCTACCGCCATCGCCGCGCTCGACTCCGTGGCCGAGGGCGAAACCCCGATGGTGGCACTGGCCGCCTCGGCCTCCATCGTCGAGCCGCAGACCGACGCCAAGCGCCGCTGGGCCTTCAAGATGCCGCAGAACGACTCGCACATGGCGACCGTGCTGACCGAGTACATGAGCAACCACGGCGTCAGGACCGTCGGCTTTATCGGCTTTGCCGACGCCTACGGCGAGAGCTGGTGGCGCGAGTTCTCGAAGCTGGCCGAGGTGCGCAAGATCAAGGTGGTCGCCAACGAGCGCTTCTCGCGCAACGACACCTCGGTGACCGGGCAGGTGCTCAAGCTGATGGCGGCAAACCCGGACGCGATCCTGATCGCCGGCGCCGGCACGCCGTCCGTACTGCCGCAGAAGACGCTGGGCGAGCGCGGCTACAAGGGCAAGGTCTACCAGACCCACGGCATCGCCACCTGGGACTTCCTGCGCATGGGCGGCAAGGATGTGGAAGGCACGCTGTTCCCGACCGGGCCGGTGGTGGTCGCGCGCCAGCTGCCCGAGAGCCACCCGGTGCGCAAGGTGGCGCTGGACTTCGTCAACCGCTACGAAAGCAAGTACGGCGCCGACAGCGTCACGCAGTTTGCCGGCGACGCCTGGGGCGCGTGGATGCTGCTGGACGACGCCGCCCGCCGCGCGCTGAAGACCGGCGCCCAGCCCGGCACGCGCGACTTCCGCGCCGCCATGCGCGACGCGCTGGAAGCCACCACCAACCTCACCATCCCCAACGGCGTGATGAACCTGAACCCGAAGGACCACCAGGGCTTCGACCAGCGTTCGCGCGTGATGGGGGTGATCCGCAACGGCAAGTTCGCCTATGCGGGCGATAAGTAGCCCGCCGCATCAAGAAAGGAAGCATGGCATGAGCACCACTCTCACCCCCACCACCGTCGCCTTCATCGGCCTGGGCGCCATGGGCTCGCACATGGTCCGCCACCTGCTGGCCGCCGGCCACACCGTGCGCGCCTTCGTGCGTCGCCCGGAAGCGGCCGAGGCCGCGCGCGCGCTGGGGGCGGAGCCCTTCTTCACTCCGGCTGAAGCGGCGCGCGGCGCCAGCGTCGTCTTCACCAACGTGACCTCGTCCGAAGACGTGCGCGAAGTGCTGCTGGGCGAGCAGGGCGTGATCCACGGCGCCGCGCCGGGCACCATCTGCGTGGACCACAGCACCATCTCGCCGATCGTCACGCGCGAGATCGCCGCGGCGCTGGCCGCGCGCGGCATCGAGGCGCTGGACTGCCCGGTCTCGGGCGGCACCATGGGCGCCGAGGCGGGCACGCTGACCATCATGGTCGGCGGCAAGCCCGAGATGCTGGAGCGCGTGCGCCCGCTGCTGCAGCAGCTGGGCAAGACCATCACCCATATCGGCGACCACGGCGCGGGCCAGGTCGCCAAGCTGTGCAACCAGATCGCGCAGGTGGTCAATATCGAAGGCATTGCCGAGGCCATGCGTTTTGCCGCCGCGCAGAACGTCGACACCGGCCGCGTGTTCGAAGCCATGGCGACCGGCATGGCCGGCAGCCGCATGCTCGACCTGATGGGCCCCAAGATGGTGGCGCGCAACTTCGCCGCCGGCATCGAGGCGCGGCTGCACGACAAGGACTTCGGGCTGGCGCGCGATATCGCCGAAGAAATCGGCCTGGACCTGCCCGCGATGCAGGCCACTTCGGCGCAGCTGCGCACGCTGATGGCCAACGGCTGGGGCAAGGACGACACCTCGTCGCTGCTGCGCGTGCTGGAGGGCTGACGCCCTCGCGCCCGGTGCGCGCTCAGCGCTCCATCAGCCGCAGCACCGCGCGCGTCAGGGCACCGTCCGGGCTGGCAAAGCCGTCCAGCACGTTGAAGTGATGGCAGTCCGGCAGCACCAGGTCGCTCGCGGCCGGATGCGCCACCTTGGCCGGCCACGCCGCGCGGATCAGCGCGTGCTGGCGGTGGTATTCGGCGGCCTCGAGTTCCCCCACCGCGATCGCCAGCGGGGCACCGCTGGCCGGCGGCATGTACGCGGGCGACAGCCGCGCGACATCGTCTTCCGAGAACCGCAGGTCGCGCTGCAGGAAGGCAGCGCGCCGCAGCGGCTCCATGTCGTACAGCCCGCTGACCGAGAGCCCGCCCTTGACCAGGTCGGCCGGCAGCTCCGCGCCCAGCTGCGGCCAGCGCGCGGCCATCAGCATCGCCACCAGGTGGCCGCCGACGGAATGCCCGGCCAGGAAGAGCTTGTCCGGATCATGGCCCAGCCGGTCCGCCTGCCGGTACAGCCAGGCGACGCTGCGCAACACCTGCCGCACGATCTCCGGCACCGTCACCGCAGGCACCAGCGTGTAGTTCACCACCGCCACCGACACCCCCAGCGCCGGCAGCGCGCTGGCAACAAAGCTGTGGTCGTGCTTGTCCAGCGCCCGGTAGTAGCCGCCGTGCACGAAGACCAGCAGCGGCGGCAGCGCCCCGTTGGCCCGCTGCGCGGGGAAGTAGTCCAGCGTCTCGTCCTGCGCATGGCGCGAGTCCTCGCCGGCATAGCTCAGGTCCGCCAGATAAGCGCCGCGTGCGCGCACCCCGGCGGACCACTGCGCCCAGCGCGCCATATGCACGGCGTTGTCCGGCACATTGGCGCGGTTGTTGTATTCCCGGTCATAGAAGCCGGGGTCCTGCGAAGGCAGGCTGGCGAGGCGCGCCAGCGAAGCTTGGTCGGTCATGGCAGTCGGGGGTAGTCGGGACGATGGGCGAGTGAGAGGCTGGGCGCCATGCTACCGGATTTGCGCAGCCGCGCACTGGTTGTCCGACGACGGGATTTCCGGCATAATTCCCGGCTCAGCACGGTGCCGGTTCCGGCGCCATACACCCTGCCCGGGTGGTGAAACAGGTAGACGCAGGGGACTCAAAATCCCCCGCCGCAAGGCGTGTCGGTTCGAGTCCGACCCCGGGCACCATCGGCTTCTTCCCGACTAGTTCCCAGCATTGCCTCCGTGGTGCCATCTCGGCCGCGGGTCGGCGCACGCCTCCTGGCCTCGGACGTGCCCCGCCAGCCACTTTGCCTGAGCGCCTGTCGGACGGCGCCCACTGGCGCGCCCTCGCCCGGCTACCTATCCTATGGCATTGCCAACCCCCTTTCCCGGAGCGAACCATGAAGCGACTCGCCCTTTCCGCCCTCGCCTGTTCCGCGCTGCTGGCCGGCTGTGCCGGCGCCAATATGGAAAGCCTGACGCAGGCCGGCGGCAGCCTCTTTACCGCCGCGACGCTGTCGGACAGCAACGTCAAGATGCTGTCCGACCAGTCCTGCGCGGAAATGGACCAGAAGAACACCATCGCGCCGGCGGACAGCACCTACGCCAAGCGCCTGGCCAATGTGATGAGCGGGCTGGGCAACACCGGGCTGCCACTCAATGGCAAGGTGTATGTGACCAAGGACGTCAATGCCTGGGCCATGGCCAACGGTTGCGTGCGGGTCTACAGCGGCCTGATGGACTTGCTCAGCGACGATGAAGTGCGTGGCGTGGTGGGCCATGAAATCGGCCATGTGTCGCTGGGCCATACCAAGGCCGCGATGCAGGTGGCCTACACCACGGCTGCGGCGCGCGGGCTGCTGGGGTCGACTGGCGTGGCTTCGCTGACGGCGCTATCGTCGTCGCAGATCGGCGCGCTCGCCGAGCAGTTCGTCAATGCGCAGTTCTCGCAGCGGCAGGAAACCGCGGCCGACGACTATTCGTTCGACCTGCTGACCAAAAACGGCGCCAACCGCCAGGCCCTGGCATCGGCGTTCCGCAAGATGTCGGCCCTCGATGGCGGACAGTCGAGCATGCTCAGCTCGCACCCGGGATCGCTGGAGCGCGCCAAGCATATCGAAGCCCGCCTGGCCGGCGGGCGCTGACAGCGGCGCATTTGCCCTTGCCGCCGCACCCGTTCGGGTGAGGCGGCACCTCCCTCCCGACTGCCCCGCTTCACTTCCCTCGCGCACCGCTCCCGACACCGTTTCCACACTCGCGCGGCCATGCCCGCGGCGTGTTGACTGCGCTTAATTCGCCGACAAAAGCTTTCACTACGCTGGCCGGAAACCCGCGGAGATAATGCCTCACGCTGCATTAACGCGGTTGATGCGGTCGCGCCACTGCATGCGCGATCCGCGGCGCCAACGCTGCACCTGCCAGCTGCGGTGTGCGCGCCGCCACCGTGATTGCCGTGATCGCCATGATCACCTTCATGCCCGAAGGACACGCCTCCGCGCCATGGACATGCCCCGCCTCCGCTCGCCCCGCACCCGCAGTCCTGCGCTGCCCCGTCCTGCCCTGAATTTCCCGCACCCCCGCAATCCGATGCAACGACTCACCCAACCCGCATCACTCGCTTCAGGAGCCTTCGATGGAATGGTTGCATGAGATTTTCCAGAAGTCGCCCGAATCGGCGCTGTTCCTTGCGCTGTCGGTCGGCTACGCCATCGGCAAGATCACCTTCGGGCGCTTCCAGCTAGGCGGCGTGGCTGGCTCGCTGCTCGCCGCGGTGGTGATCAGCCAGGTCGGCGTCGAGATCGACAACGGCGTCAAGGCCGTGATGTTCGCGGTGTTCATCTACGCGGTGGGCTATGAAAGCGGTCCGCAGTTCTTCAACTCGCTGAACCGCAGCTCGCTGCGCGAGATCGCCATGGCGGTGTTCATGGCGGTGTGCGGCCTGGTCACGGTGGTGGTGCTGGCCAGGCTGTTCCACCTCGACAAGGGCCTGGCCGCCGGCGGCATGACCCAGTCGGCGATCATCGGCACTGCGGGTGATGCCATCACCAAGCTGGGCTTGCCGCCCGACCAGGTCAAGACGCTGCAGGCCAATGTGGCGATCGGCTATGCCGTGACCTATGTGTTCGGCTCGCTGGGCGCGATCATCGTGTGCGTGAATATCCTGCCGCGCTTCATGAAGTCGGACCTGAAGACCGACGCCAAGAAGATCGAAGCCCAGCTCAGCGGCGGCCTGCCGCAGTACGGGCCGGGCCAGCGCGGCGCCCTGCCGCGCCTGGTGGGCCGGATCTTCCGCGTGACGGGCGCGGCCGGCAAGACCGTGTCGCAGATCGAGATCGGCGGCGAGGACCTGGTCACCGTGGAAAAGGTGCAGCGTGGCGGCAAGCCGCTGGACGTCAAGCAGGACCTGGTGCTGCAGGCCGACGACCTGGTGCTGCTGGTGGGCCGGCGCGATGCCATGGTGCCGACTGCCGCGCAAATCGGCGAGGAAGTGGCCGATGCCGAGGGCATGGGCGTGGTGATGCAGTCGCGCAACCTGGTGTTCACGGCCAAGGGCATGAACAACATGACCGTGGCCGAGATCGTCGACACGGTCGGCCGCGACGTGCGCCACGGCGTGTACATCGAGCGTATCGAGCGCTTCGACCATCCGCTGCCGCTGCTGCCCGACCTCAAGCTGCAGCACGGCGACATCATCACGCTCTACGGCACCCCCGCCGACACCAAGCGTGCCGCCGAGATCGCCGGCTATGAGCTGGTGCCCAGCGAGAAGACGGACTTCGTCTACTTCGGCGCCGGCGTGCTGGTGGGCCTGCTGATCGGCCTGCTGGTGTGGCGCGTGGGCGCGATCCCGCTGACGCTCGGCGCCGGCGGCGGCGCGCTGCTGTCGGGCCTGGTGTTTGGCTGGGCGCGGTCCAAGCACAAGATGTACGGAGCGATGCCGACCGCGGCCTGCCAGCTGCTGAAGGACTTCGGCCTGGCCGCGTTCGTGGCCATCGTCGGCATCAACTCCGGCCTGCAGGCGGTGACCACGCTGCGCCAGAGCGGCCTGACCATCTTCCTGCTGGGCGCGGTGGTGACGCTGCTGCCGCTGTTCCTGACCATGCTGTTCGGCCGCTACGTGCTGAAGTACGACAACGCCGCCGTGCTGGCTGGCGCGCTGTCAGGCTCGCGCAGCGCCAACCCGGCCTTCGGCGGCATCCTGGACAAGGCCGAAAGCCCGGTGCCGACGGTGCCGTTCGCCATCACCTATGCCCTGGCCAACGTGCTGCTGACGCTGCTGGGACCACTGGTGGTCGGGCTCGTCTAGCGCGCGTTTCCTTCGATATCCCTCCTGCTGCGCGGGCATTCGCTCTCCACCGGCCCGCCAGCCCTACCGACAAGCGTCCGCACAGGAGCAAGCCATGAGCAAGTTCGATATCTCCAAGCTGTCCAGCCTCTCCCCCTTCGAGCTGAAGGACGAGCTGATCAAGCTGGCCAGCAGCGACGCGGAACGCCTGATGCTGAACGCCGGCCGCGGCAATCCCAACTTCCTCGCCACCGTGCCGCGCCACGGCTTCTGGCAACTGGGCCTGTTTGCCATGCGCGAGTCCGAGCGCTCGTTCTCCTACATGCCCGAGGGCGTGGGCGGTTTCCCGCGCCGCGAAGGCATCGAGGAACGCTTCAACCTGTTTGCGCGCGAGTTTGCCGACACCCCGGGGGTGAAGTTCCTCGCCGGAGCGGTGTCGTATGTGCGCGACCAGCTCGGCCTGAGCGCGGGTGATTTCCTCTATGAAATGTGCGAAGGCATCCTGGCCTGCAACTACCCGGTGCCGGACCGCATGCTGAAGCTGTCTGAGGTCGTGGTCGGCCAGTACATCCGCAAGGAAATGATCGGCGACCATCCGTTCATCGGCGATTTCGACCTGTTCGCGGTTGAAGGCGGCACCGCGGCGATGACCTACCTGTTCAACTCCATTCGCGAGAACCACCTGCTCACGGCCGGCGACACCATCGCGCTGGGCATGCCGATCTTCACGCCGTATATCGAGATCCCGGAACTGAACGACTACCAGCTGGTGGAAGTGTCGGTCAATGCCGATCCCGAGTCGCACTGGCAGTATTCGAAGAAAGAGCTCGACAAGCTGCGCGACCCCAAGGTCAAGGCCTTCTTCCTGGTCAACCCGAGCAACCCGCCCTCAGTGCGCATGAGCGACGAAAGCCTGGAGTACCTGGCCTCGATCGTCAAGGAGCGCCCGGACCTGATCATCCTGACCGACGACGTCTACGGCACCTTTGCCGACAACTTCGTCTCGCTGTTCGCGATGTGCCCGAAGAACACCATCCTGGTGTACTCGTTCTCCAAGTACTTCGGCGCGACCGGCTGGCGCCTGGGCGTGATCGCCACGCACCGCGACAATATCTTCGACCTGCAGATCGGCAAGCTGCCCGACGCGCAACGCCAGCAGCTGAACCAGCGCTACAGCTCGATCACCACCGAGCCGCAGAAGCTCAAGTTCATCGACCGCCTGGTGGCCGACAGCCGCACGGTGGCGCTGAACCACACGGCCGGCCTGTCGACCCCGCAGCAGGTGCAGATGGTGCTGTTCTCGCTGTTCTCGCTGATGGATACGCCGGACAACTACAAGAACGCGATGAAGCGGCTGATCCGCAGCCGCAAGGCCGCGCTGTACCGCGAGATCGGCATCGCGCCGGAAAGCGACGACCCGAATGCCGTGGACTACTACACGCTGCTCGATATCGAGCAGCTGGGCGGCAAGGCGATCGGTCCGGACTTCGTCAAATGGGTGATGAACTCGGTCGAGCCGAACGAATTGCTGTTCCAGCTGGCCGATGAGGCAGGCGTGGTGCTGCTGCCAGGCCGCGGCTTCGGCACGCGCCACCCGTCAGGGCGGGTGTCGCTGGCCAACCTGAATGAAGCTGACTACGCCAAGATCGGGCGCTCGATCCGCAAGTTGTTCGAAGCGTATGTGGAGAAGTACAACGCGGCGACGGGGAGCAAGGCCGACAAGAATGTCGTGAAGAAATAGGCCTTCGCTGGCGTGGCTCGCAGCCCGGCTTCAGGCCGGGCTTTTTTGTTCAGTGTTGCGTTATGCCGGGGCCGAGATGCGATCAAACCCTCAAGCGGATCCTGCGCCCGATGACACCGCAACGTTTTCCAGAATCCCCAAGCGATAACCTGAGGTAAATCGGAGATTCGATCATTTGATTAGAAGCATATTCCAGCCATTGCTATAGTTGTCTCCACTTTCCTGCGCGCAGGCCATTGGCTCTGCAGCAGGCTCAAGCCGCATTCTGGTTGCGCGGCGCCGCCAATTACCCATTCCAATAAGATCACCGCCCTTTGAAAGGGCGGATGGAGACATTCGGTCATGCAAGCTGCTGTCCCACTCGGTTCAGGCGTATCACACGCGGCGCCGTTGCTGGCCGCCGCAACCGCCATCTAGCTGCGCCCGTCCCGCCAGACAAGGGTGGCGGCACAACACCGGCCACAGCGTGTCGCCAGCACGCGGGCGATCCCGGTATAGCGAAACCTCGCCACCGCTATCCACCCTCTGTCCCATTCAAAGGAATTCTCCGCGCATCAGGAGATCGGAAATGCCACCTGCGCTTCCCGCGGCCGTGCGCCGGATATTGCCGCTCGGCCTCACGCTTTGCCTCTGCATTCTCGGCGCGCGGGCCGCGCCCGGCTGGCCCGCGCAATGGCTGAGCCGCCCGATTTCCGGTACCGCCGCCGCGCACCACGTCGTGCCCTGGGTAGCCTGGCATGGGCGCCTGATGGTGCTCAGCTGGGGACTGTTGCTGCCGCTCGGCATCCTGGTCGCCCGCTTCTTCAAGGTGACGCCGTCGCAAGCCTGGCCTGCCGTGCTCGATCGCAAGACCTGGTGGCGCGCCCACTTGTGGATGCAGGGCAGCGGCGTTGCGCTGATGTCGGTGGGCGTGCTGCTGGTCCTGGGCCACGGCGGCGGCATGCCCGATACGCTGGCGCGCTGGCACCACCTCGGCGGCTGGGCACTGGTAGCCTGCGCCGCGCTGCAGGTAGGCGGCGGGCTGTTGCGCGGCAGCAAGGGCGGGCCCACCAGCAACTGCCTGCGCGGCGACCACTACGACATGAGCGCGCGCCGGGTGGTGTTCGAGTGGCTGCACAAAGTCATTGGCTGGAGTTCGCTGCCGCTTGCCATCGCAACCATCGGCATCGGCCTCGCGCTGGCCGATGCGCCGCGCTGGATGCCGCTGCTGCTGGGCGCCTGGTGGCTGACGCTGGCGGCGCTCGCGCTGGCATTGCAGCGCGCGGGCTTCTGCATCGACACGTATCAGGCGATCTGGGGCCCCGATCCCAGGCACCCGGGCAATCGACGACGGCCCATCGGCTGGGGCATCACCAGCTTTCCCTCACAGCCGGCATCGTCGTCCGGCACGCACCGGCCGCAGGCGTGGCCGGCTGAACACAAGGATTAGACGTGGCAATACTGATATTCGGCGGTGCGGCAGCGATCCTGCTGTTGCTCGCCCTGATCCTGATCGCAAAGCTGCACCCCTTCCTGGCACTGATCCTGGTGGCCACGGGCGTCGCCGTCGTGGCCGGCGTACCGGTGAGCCAGATTGCCGATGCGGTCGAAGGCGGCCTGGGCAAGACCCTGGGCCATGTCGCCGTGATCATCGCCTTCGGCGCGATGATCGGACGCATGATTGAATTGTCGGGCGGCGCGCAGGTGCTGGCCAACCGGTTGATCGAGCGCTTCGGCGACAAACGCGTGCCGCTGGCCATGGCCTGTACCGCATTCGGCGTCGGCATTCCGGTGTTCTTTGAAGTCGGCGTCATGATGCTGATGCCGCTGGTCTACGGGCTCACGCGCACCCGCGGCATTCCGCTGGTGGTGATTGGCCTGCCGGTGTGCGCCGTGTTGCTGGTGGTGCATGCCCTGCTGCCGCCGCACCCGGGCATAGTGGCAGTGGCCGGGGAACTCGGCATCGAGATCGGCCGCCTGCTGCTGATCGGCCTGCCGGTCGCGCTGGTCACTGGCCTGGTGACTTTCCTGGCATCGCGGCGACTGACCAGGCGGCCGTTCCATATGGCAGCCGATATCGCCGCCGAAGTGGGCCAGGCCACAGGCAGCGCCCCAAAGGTCCACGCGGCATCCGCCAGCCTGGGCAGCGGTGCGCCGCCGGGCGCCCGTCTCGTCGCCGGGCTGATCGCGCTGCCGATCGTGCTGATCCTGGCCGGGACGCTGGCCCAGGTGCTGTTGCCGCAAGGCTTCTTCGGGCGCTCGGCGCTGATGTTTCTCGGCATCCCGTACGTCGCGCTGTTGCTGGGCCTGATGCTCTGTGCCTACCTGCTGGGCACCCGTCGCGGCGCGCCGCTGGCGACGGTGTCCGAGGTGGCCGGCGCCGCCATCCCGACCGTATCGGTGGTGATCCTAATCACCGGCGCCGGCGGCGTTTTCGCCAAGATCCTGGTGTCGACCGGAATCGGCCCCGCGCTGGCGACGTCGCTGCAGTCTTCGGGTCTGCCGCTGGCCGTCCTCGCGTTCCTGCTGGCGATGCTGTTGCGCGCGGCACAGGGGCCCACCACCGTGGCGCTGATGACCACGGCCGGCATCATCGCCCCGCTGGTCGCGCAGGCTTCGCCCGGTCCCAACCATTTGGCCATGATCGGCCTGGCGATGGGCGCGGGCGGCATGGCGGTCTCCCACGTCAACGATGCGGGCTTCTGGATCGTGACCCGGATGCTGGGCCTGAGCGTCGGCGATGGACTAAGGAGCTGGACGGTGCTGACGACGCTTGCCGGTAGCGCAGCCCTTGGCCTGATCCTCTTGCTGTGGCAGTTCGTGTAAAGACCGCTTGGGTGTCTTTGCAACGGGATAAAGGAAGACCATGGATACAGTCCGGATATTCGATGAGCGCGCACGCGAGCTGCCGCTGGCGGGCGAACGGCTCGAGCAACTGGCATTCAGGGCAACCTGGAGCGAGGGGCCGGTGTGGTTGCCCGACGAGGATGCGGTGCTGTGGAGCGACATCCCCAACGACCGCATCCTGCGCTGGAGCGCCGCGGATGGCATGTCGGTCTGGCGTACGGGCGCCGGGTTCACCAACGGCCACGCACTGGAGGCGGACGGCTCGCTGCTGCATTGCTCGCACGGAAAGCGGGCCATCGTGCGGACGCATCGCAGCGGTGCCCGCCTTGGCGAGGACGAACTGGTCGTCAGCCACTATCAGGGGCGGCGCCTGAATTCGCCCAATGACATCGTGGTCAAGCGCGATGGCACCTTGTGGTTCACCGATCCGCCGTATGGGATCCTGTCGGACCGCGAAGGCCACCGGGCCGATCCCGAGCTGCGACACAACTATGTGTTTCGCTACGATCCCGCCGTCGGTGCGCTGGAAGTCGCCAGCGACTTGATCGAGGAGCCGAACGGGCTGGCATTCTCGCCCGATGAAGACGTGCTTTATGTCTCCGATACCTCGGCGGCATTGCGCGACGATGGTCATCACCATATCGTCGCCTTCGACGTCGTTGCGGGACGGGTGCTGGCCAACCCGCGGGTCTTCGCCGTCATCGCGCCCGGACTGCCGGACGGATTTCGCGTGGACCGGCGCGGATGGCTCTTTACCAGCAGCGCCAGCGGCGTGCAGGTTTTCCATCCGGACGGGACGCGGCTTGCGCATATTCCCGTGCCGGAGAAGGTCGGCAACCTCGTTTTCGGCGGCGCCGAGGGCGATGCCTTGTTCATCGCCGCCAGCACTTCGCTCTACCGCCTGCGGCTTGGTCAGCGCTTGACGTGAGCTGGCAGCGCTGCGCGGCAGCCATCGTGCCGCGCCAGCGCCTTAGCGCGTTTCGACGAACTCCAGCACCGTCGCCAGCATCCCTCGCAAAGCCGGCTGCAACGCCGCCGCACGCGCCTCGTCGTAGGCGAACGGATACGTCTCGCTCATGTAGGCGACCTGCGACAGCTCGAGCTGCACCGCATGCACGCCGTCCTGCGGCTTGCCGTATTGGCGCGTGATATAGCCGCCCTTGAAGCGCCCGTTGAGCACCGCGGTATGGCCGGCCACCGCGCCAGCCTGCTCAAGCAGCTGATCCGCAAGCGACGCGTCGCAGCTCTCGCCGTTGGCCGTGCCGAGGTTGAAGTCCGGCAGCCTGCCTTCGAAGAAGCGCGGCAGCACCGAGCGGATCGAATGCGCATCCCACAGCGCGATGGTGCCGTGCTCCGCCTTCAGGCGGGCCAGTTCCGCGGCCAGCGCCTGGTGGTACGGGCGCCAGATCGCATCGCGGCGCGCGGCGATTTCGGCATCGTCGGGGCCGTTGCCGTCGACGTACAGCGGCGTCTTGTCGAAGGTGTCGACCGGGCACAAGCCCGTGGTGTCCTGGCCGGGATACAGGTTGGCGTTATCGGGCGGTCGGTTCAGGTCGACCACGTAGCGCGAATGCGTGGCCACCAGCACCGACGCACCCAGCTCGCGGGCGAAGCTGTAGAGGCGTTCCAGGTGCCAGTCGGTGTCGGGCACGGTGCGCGCTTCGGCCGTCAGGCGCTGCGAGACCGAAGCCGGCAGGTGCGTGCCGACGTGCGGCATCGATACCAGCAACGGGCGCGTGCCGCGATGCAGGGTGAAGGCGGGGGTATCGGTGGAGAAGGACATTGTCTTTGCGATGCAGTGGGCGTGCGCCCGGTTTCAGTCAGTCGGCCAGCAGGCTGGCGCGCGCCGCGATGAACAGGCGCCCCGCATCCGCCTGCAGCGGATGCGCGCCATGCTGCACGCGGCTGCGTCCGGCGGTGCGGACATCCGCTAGTGTCTCATGACCATGACAGGCAAACACATGCGTGGCCAGCGCCTGCGGCCCGTCGAGGCCCGCCAGCGTCGGATGGGCGCCATCCAGCACCACGAAATCGGCCTGCTGGCCTGGCACAAGCCCCGCCACGGCGCGGCGGCTGGCACGCGTGCCGCCAGCCACGGCTTCGAGATACAGCCGGTCGGCCACCTGTGCATGCGTGTCGGAGGCCAGCACATTGCGCCGCTGCAGGCCGAGCCGCTGGCCGTATTCGAACAAGCGCAGCTCCTCGGCCACGCTGACGCTGGCATGGCTGTCGGAGCCGATGCCCCATGCGCCCTGCTGCGCCAGGTAGGGCGCGGCCTCGAACACGCCGTCGCCCAGGTTGGCCTCGGTGGTCGGGCAGATGCCGGCCACCGCGCCGCTGTGCGCCAGGCGCCGGCGCTCGTCCCAGTCCATATGGGTGGCGTGCACCAGGCACCAGCGCGCGTCGACCTCTACATGGTCGAACAGCCAGGTCACCGGGCGCGTGCCCGACCACGCGATGCAATCGTCGACCTCTTTCTGCTGCTCGGCGATATGGATATGGATGGGCGCCTGCGGGTCGATCGCCTGCAGTCCCGCCAGTGCGTGGGCGAGGCTTTCCTCCGGCACCGCGCGCAGCGAGTGCGGTGCCAGCCCCAGCCTCGCGCCGGACTGCGCGCACGCGGGGGCCAGCCGTTCCAGCAGCCGCAGCATCGCGTCGGTGTCGTGCAGGAAGCGGCGCTGCTCGGCCAGCGGCGGCTTGCCGCCAAAGCCGGCGGTCTGGTACAGCACCGGCAGCAGCGTCATGCCGATGCCAGTACGCCGGGCCGCGCGCAGCAGCCGCAGCGACATCTCGGCGGCATCGGCATAGGGCGTGCCGCCGGCATCGTGATGGACGTAGTGGAACTCGCACACGCTGGTGTAGCCCGCACGCAGCATCTCGATATAGAGCTGGGTGGCGATGGCCTCCAGCGTGTCGGGCGAGAGCCGCTGCGCGAAGCGGTACATCAGGGTGCGCCAGCTCCAGAATGAATCGGCACCCGCCGGATCGTCGCCCTGCGGGCGGCTGCGGAATTCCGTCAGGCCGGCAAAGCCGCGCTGGAACGCATGCGAGTGCAGGTTGGGCATGCCGGGCAGCACGGGACCGGCCGCATGCGGCACGCCTGCGGCTGGCTCCGTGCCGGGCTGCACGGTGGTGAAGCGGCCCTGCTCATCCCAGGCCAGCAGCACATCGCGCGCCCAGCCGGCCGGCAGCAGCGCAAACGGAGCGAAGAGTTGCGAGCCACTCATGCCGAGGCTCCTTCGTGCGCATGCACACGCCCTTGCCGCACCACCGTCGCGACCGGGTTGCGGCCGAACCAGTACGCCAGCTCGGCGGGCGAATCGATGCGCCACAGCGCGAAGTCGGCCACGCGCCCTGCTTCCAGCCGCCCGTGGCGATCCGATGCGCCCAGCGCACGCGCGGCGTGCACGGTCACGCCGGCAAGCGCTTCGGGCACGGTCAGGCGGAACAGGGTGCAGGCCATATTCATCATCAGCAGCAGCGAAGTGACCGGCGACGTACCCGGATTGTGATCGGTCGAGATTGCCATCGGCACGCCGTACTGGCGTAGCAGCGCGATCGGCGGCAGGTTGGTGTCGCGCAGGAAGTAGTAGGCGCCGGGCAGCAGCACCGCCACCGTGCCGGCCTCCGCCATCGCCGCGACGCCGGCCTCGTCGAGATGCTCGAGGTGATCGGCGGACAAGGCGCGGTGGCGAGCGGCGAGCGCGGCGCCGCCGAGGTTGCTCAGTTGCTCGGCATGCAGCTTGACGCGCACGCCATGGCGCGCCGCCGCCTCGAACACGCGCCCGGTCTGTGCAATCGAGAAACCGATCGATTCGCAGAAGGCATCGACGGCGTCGACCAGTCCTTCCCCGGCCAGTGCCGGCAGCATGGTGTTGCAGACCAGGTCGATATAATCGTCGGCACGGCCCGCGTACTCCGGCGGCAATGCGTGCGCGCCCAGGAAGGTCGTGTAGACCGAAATCCCGAAGTGCTCGCCAAGCCGGCGCGCCACGCGCAGCTGCTTGCGCTCGGCTTCCAGGCTCAGCCCGTAGCCCGACTTGATCTCGATGGCGGTGACGCCCTCGGCCAGCAGCGGCTGCAGGCGCGCGGCGGCCTGGGCAAACAGCGTGTCTTCATCTGCGGCACGCGTGGCGCGCACGGTCGAGACGATGCCGCCGCCGGCGCGCGCAATCTCTTCGTAGCCGGCGCCGGCCAGCCGCATCGCGAACTCGTCGGCGCGCTGGCCGCCGTAGACCAGGTGCGTATGGCAGTCGACCAGCCCAGGCGTGATCCATGCCCCGTGTGCATCATGGCGCGCCGCGCCGCGATAGGCATCCGGCAGGTCCGCCGTGGCACCCAGCCAGGCGATGCGCCCATGCTCCACCACCAGCGCGGCATCGCGGATCGCGTGCGCCGGATCGGCATCGGGCAGCAGGTGGCAGTTGTGCCAGACGCCGTCCGCGCTGGGCGCGGACGATACAGAGGGCAGCGTCATTGACCGGGCTCCGTCTCAAGGGTGACGCACAGGCACAGGGCCGCGTCACCCACAGGTTCAAACGATGGCGTGGATGGGGGTTCCGCAGCGCCGCAGAGCGCTCCTTCGCCCGCTTGCAGCAGCAGGCCGGCATCCTGCGCCTGCCATGCGCCGCTGACGGCCAGCAGGCAGACGGCATGGCCGCCGGTGCCAGGCACGAACCCCTGCCGGAACACCTCGACGCGCGCGCGGCAGTGGCCGCGCCGCGTCATCACGTTGAAGTCGCGCGTGACGCCGTCGATCAGCGTCGCCTGCAGGCTGGTATCGCCGGAGAAGGCGAACGGCTCGCCGATATGGTCAAGGCGATGGCTGAAGCTGGCGTCGTCCGCACGCAGCGTGACGCCGGCGCCCTCCAGCAGCACGATCTGACGATCGATGCCGGGAAACGCCGAGAACGGCCCGTCCTGCCCGATATCGGCCACGCTCAGGCGCCACATGAAGTCATCCATGCCGGCGCCCGGCGGCCACACCGCGATCTCGCGCGTGTTGCCGCCGCCGTTCTTCCAGCGCGTGGGCGCGATCTCGGCCAGCGCGAACCGTTGAAATAGCGTCAGGCTCATGCGCCCTTCACCATCGGCAGGTTCAGGCCCTTCTCGTGCGCGCATTCGATGGCGATGTCATAGCCCGCGTCCGCATGGCGCATCACGCCGGTGGCCGGGTCGTTCCACAGCACGCGCTCGATGCGCCTGGCCGCGGCATCGGTGCCGTCGCACACGATCACCACGCCCGAATGCTGCGAGAAGCCCATGCCGACGCCGCCGCCGTGGTGCAGGCTGACCCAGGTGGCGCCGCCCGCGGTGTTCAGCAGCGCGTTGAGCAGCGGCCAGTCCGACACCGCATCCGAGCCGTCGCGCATGGCCTCGGTCTCTCGGTTGGGCGAAGCCACCGAGCCGCAGTCCAGGTGATCGCGGCCGATCACCACCGGCGCCTTCAGCTCGCCCGACTTGACCATCTCGTTGAAGGCCAGGCCGGCGCGGTGGCGTTCATCCAGCCCCACCCAGCAGATGCGCGCGGGCAGGCCCTGGAAGGCGATGCGGTCGTGCGCCATGTCGAGCCAGCGGTGCAGGTGCTTGTCCTCGGGGAACAGCTCCTTCATCTTGGCATCGGTCTTGTAGATATCTTCCGGATCGCCCGACAGCGCGACCCAGCGGAACGGGCCCTTGCCGCGGCAGAACAGCGGACGGATATAGGCCGGCACGAAGCCCGGGAAATCAAAGGCGTTCTTCACGCCCTCGTCGAACGCGACCTGGCGGATATTGTTGCCATAGTCGACCGTCGGCACGCCCATCTTCTGGAAGTCGAGCATGGCCTGCACGTGCTTGACGATGGACGGGCGCGCGGCGGCTTCCACCGACTTGGGATCCTGCGTGCGCGCCGCTTCCCATTGAGCGACGGTCCAACCGGCCGGCAGGTAGCCGTTGACCAGGTCGTGCGCCGAGGTCTGGTCGGTGACGATGTCCGGGCGCATGCCGCCGGCCTGCGCGCGCTTGACCAGTTCCGGCAGGATCTCGGCGGCGTTGCCGAGCAGGCCGACCGAGATCGCTTCCTTCTTCTGCGTGGCCTCGGCGATCATCGCCAGCGCTTCATCCAGCGTGGTGGCCTTCTTGTCGACATAACGCGTGCGCAGGCGGAAATCGATGCGCGACTCCTGGCACTCGATCGCCAGCACGCAGGCGCCGGCGAGCACGCCCGCCAGCGGCTGCGCGCCGCCCATGCCGCCCAGGCCGGCGGTCAGGATCCACTTGCCCGACAGGTCGCCGTTGTAGTGCTGGCGACCGGCCTCGACAAAGGTCTCGTAGGTGCCCTGCACGATGCCCTGCGTGCCGATGTAGATCCACGAGCCCGCCGTCATCTGGCCGTACATCATCAGGCCGGCGCGGTCCAGCTCGTTGAACTTGTCCCAGTTGGCCCAGTGCGGCACCAGGTTGGAGTTGGCGATCAGCACGCGCGGCGCATCGGCATGGGTGCGGAACACGCCCACCGGCTTGCCCGACTGCACCAGCAGCGACTCGTCCTCACCCAGGCGGCGCAGGCTGTCCAGGATGGCGTCGAAGCACTCCCAGTTGCGCGCCGCCTTGCCAATACCGCCGTAGACCACCAGGTCCTGCGGACGCTCGGCCACGTCCGGGTCGAGGTTGTTCTGGATCATGCGGTAGGCGGCTTCGATCAGCCAGTTCTTGCAGTGCAGCTGGCTGCCGCGCGGGGCGCGGATTTCGCGCTGGCCGCGCTGGATGAATTGGTTTTCGTTGGCGTTCATGTCTTGTTCTCCTGCTGCGGGTCTGGTCTGGCAGTGTCGGCGCGGGGCGCGTTACGACAGGTTGGTCGGCAGGATCGCGCGCACGGCATCGGGCCAGCCGGCGCCGGCATCGCCCTGCACCACCCATTGCTTCATCGCTTCGATATCCGGTGCCAGGTAGCGGTCCTCTTCGACAAAGGCCACGCGCGCACGGATGCGGGCCAGTTCCTGCTCCACCAGCGGCGACGACTTCAGCGGGCGGTGGAACTCGATGCCCTGCGCCGCGGCCATGGCCTCGATGCCGACCACGACTGCGGTGTTGGCGGCCATCTCGCCCAGGCGGCGCGCACCGTAGGTGGCCATCGACACATGGTCTTCCTGGTTGGCCGAGGTCGGCAGGCTGTCGACGCTGGACGGATGCGCCAGCGCCTTGTTCTCGGAGGCCAGCGCGGCCGCGGTCACCTGCGCAATCATGAAGCCCGAGTTCAGGCCGCCGTCGCGCACCAGGAACGGCGGCAGGCCCGACAGCCCGGTATCGAGCAGCAGCGCCAGGCGGCGTTCGGAAATCGCGCCGATCTCGGCAATCGCCAGCGCGATGATGTCGGCGGCAAATGCCACCGGCTCGGCGTGGAAGTTGCCGCCCGAGACCACGTCGCCCTGCGCGGAGAATACCAGCGGGTTGTCCGAGGCGGCGTTGGACTCGATCTGCAGGATGCGCGCGGCGTGCTGCAGGTTGTCCAGGCACGCGCCCATCACCTGCGGCTGGCAGCGGATCGAGTACGGGTCCTGCACGCGGCCGCAGGTCTTGTGCGAGTCGACGATCTCGCTGCCGTCCAGCATCGCGCGCACGGCGCCGGCCACGGCGATCTGGCCGGCCTGGCCGCGCGCCTCATGGATGCGGGCGTCGAACGGCTTGACCGAGCCCTTGATCGCTTCCAGCGACAGCGCGCCCGCCACCAGTCCGGCGGCAAAGGCGTCTTCGGCGGCGAACAGGCCGGCCAGCGCCAGCGCGGTCGACACCTGGGTGCCGTTGAGCAGCGCCAGGCCTTCCTTGGGGCCCAGCTCGAAGGCCTGCAGGCCGGCGTGCGCCAGGCCCTCGGCGGCGGGCACGCGCTTGCCGTCGACCAGCACGTCGCCCACGCCGATCAGCGTGCACGACATATGCGCCAGCGGCGCCAGGTCGCCCGAGGCGCCGACCGACCCCTTGGCCGGGATGCACGGCGTCACGCCGTGGTTGGCCAGCGCCAGCAGCGCCTCGATCAGTTCCGGGCGCACACCCGAATGGCCGCGCGCCAGGCTCACGGCCTTGATCGCCAGGATCAGGCGCACCGTGTCTTCGGCCAGGTCCGGGCCGGTGCCGACGCTGTGCGACAGCACCAGGTTGCGCTGCAGCTGCGCCAGCTTGTCATTGGGGATGCGGGTCTGCGCCAGCTTGCCGAAGCCGGTATTGATGCCGTAGACCACGGCATCGGCGTCGATGATGTCCTGCACCGTGGCCTGCGCGGCGCGCACGCCGGCCCAGGCCGATTCGGCCATGGCCAGGCGCACTTCGCCGCGGTAGATGCGGCGCAGGTCGGCCAGGGTGACTTGGCCCGGCTGCAGGGTCAGCAGCGGGCGGGAAGCTTGGTCGTCGTGTTGGCTGGCGCTCATTTGTATGTTCCTGTCTATACAGCTTAGAGTAAAAAGTTGAACCGTGCGGCCGGATCTTGTGGATTCAGCCGAAAGCAGGGTTGCCGTCGGCGCGGAAGCGGCTGCCGAGGCGGTAGCGGTTGCCCGGATGCAGGCAGCGCACAAAGGTCACCGGCACGCCGTTGGTCCAGGTGCGGCGCGTCAGCATCAGGCAAGGTTGCGTGGGCGGCATTTCCAGTTGCGCGGCCTGCTCCGGCGTCGCGGCAATGGCATCGACCACGTGCTCTACCTGATCGTAGGGCACATGGCGCAGCAGGTATTCGCCGGGCTGGGTCTCGCTGAAGTCCTGGCTGATGAAGTCCGGCGCCACGCGCGCATTGACGTAGCGGTCCTCCAGCTGCACCGGCACGCCGTCCTCGCGATGCACGCAGACCGAGTGGTACACCGACTCGCCGGTGCGCAGCTCCAGCGCCGCGGCCACCTCGATCGATGCCGACACACGCTCCACCAGGATCACGTCGCAGGCATAGTCATGGCCGCGCATGCGGATCTCGTCCTGCAGGTTGACCACGGACAGCAGCGTCGACTGCGGCTTGTGCTCCGCCACGAAGGTGCCCACGCCGGCCACCCGCACCACCCGGCCCTGCTCCTGCAGCTCGCGCAGCGCCCGGTTGACGGTCATGCGCGAGACGCCGAAGCGGTTCACCAGCTCCTGCTCCGACGGCACCCGGTCGCCCGGCTGCCACGCGCCGCTCTGGATCTGGCGGGCAATGTACTCCTTCACCTGCTGGTAGAGCGCGGTGGGAGAGGCAGAAGCGGAAGAGGCGGTGCCGGCGGAGTGGTTCATGGCGTTGGTTGGATGCCTAGTGCTCGGCCGAGGCCATGGCCTCGGCGCGGATCTCCTCGGTCAGCCGCGCCTTGAGCGCGGAGAACTCCGGAGTGGTCTTGACGGTGTAATGGCGCGGATGCGGGAAATTCACCGCGATCTCGCTCTTGATCCGACCCGGCCTGGCAGAAAACACCGCCACCCGGTTGGCCATGAAAATGGCCTCGTCGATATCATGGGTCACGAATAATACCGTCTTGCGCGACGCCTCCCATATTCCCAGCAGCAACTCCTGCATCAGCACGCGGGTCTGGTTGTCGAGCGCGCCGAAGGGTTCGTCGAGCAGCAGGATCTTGGGATCGTTGGCCAGCGCGCGCGCAATCGCGGTGCGCTGCTGCATGCCGCCCGACAGCTGCTTGGGGAAATGGTGCTCGAAGCCGCGCAGTCCCACACGCTGGATAAAGAAGTCGCTGCGCTCCTTCTGCTCGGCGGCGCTCATGCCGCGCTCGCGCAAGCCGAAGCGCACGTTCTGCTCGATCGTCAGCCACGGGAACAGCGTGTACGACTGGAACACCATGCCGCGGTCCGCGCCGGGGGCGGACACCGGCTGGCCGTCCAGCAGCACGCGGCCGCTGGAGGGCGTATCCAGCCCCGCGACGATGCGCAGCAGCGTGGACTTGCCGCAGCCCGAAGGCCCGAGGATGGTGACGAAGTCATTGTCGCGGACCTCGAAGTCGACCGGCTGCAGCGCCAGGGTCTGGCCGCCGCGCGGGTTGGAGAAGGTGCGCGAGACCTGCTGGATGGACAGTGCGCTCATTGGATCGAACTCCACGGGAACAGGCGCTGGTTGGCGCGCTTGAAGACAAGGTCCGAGACCAGGCCGATGCAGCCGATCACGATGATGCCGAAGATGATCTGCCCGGTATTGAGCAGCGCCTGGCTGTCGGTGATCATGTGCCCGATGCCCGACGATGAGCCGATCAGCTCGGCCACGATCACGTAGGTCCAGGCCCAGCCCAGCACCAGCCGCAGGATCTCGGCAATCTCGGGCGCGGCGCCGGGGATCAGCACGCGCCGCACGATGCCGGCGCTGTTGGCGCCCAGCGTGTAGGCCGCCTCCACCAGGTCCTTGCGCGCGCCGCCGACGGCCACCGCCACCATCAGCACGATCTGGAAGAACGAGCCGATGAAGATCACCAGCAGCTTCTGGGTCTCGCCGATGCCGGCCCACAGGATCAGCAGCGGGATAAAGGCCGACGCGGGCAGGTAGCGGCAGAACGACACGAAGGGCTCGAAGAACGCCTCGGCCGCCTTGTACGCGCCCATGAAGATGCCCAGCGGCACCGCCAGCACCGCCGCCAGCACGAAGCCGCCGACCACGCGCCACACGGTCATGCCGATGTCGCCGATGAAGTTGTGCTCGGTGAACAGGATGAAGCCCTCTTTGGCCATCGTCATCGGATCGGCCAGGAACGTGCGCGGCACGAAGCCGCCCAGCGTTACCACGGCCCAGATGCCGAAGAACAGCACGAAGAAGGACAGGCCCAGCATCCAGCGCGTGTTGGGCGCCACCGGCACCAGCGGGGCCAGCCACGGGTGGCGCCGGCGCACCGGCGCCGCCGCTGCGGCAGGGACCGCCGCGGCAGCGGCCGGGGCGGGTGTTCCAAGTCTGGCTTGCGTCATGACGTCACGCCTCCTGAAGACTGTCGGTTACTTGAGGAAACGCGCGTCATACAGCGCCGTCACGTCCGGCACCTGGCGGATCACGCCGATTTCCAGCAGCACCGCCGCAGCTTCCTTGCTGAAGCTGGCAAGCTCGCCGGCAAAGAACTTGCGGTTGGCCTCGCGGTCCTGCCAGCGCAGGTAGGCGGAGGACTTGGCGAACTGCTCGCCGGTCTGCTTGACCGCAGCGCCCATGATGTCGTTGGCCTTGGCCGGCTCCTTCCGGATCATCTCCAGGGCCTCGAAGTAGCTGTCGACCAGCGCCTGCGCGGCCTTGGGATTCTCTTTAAGCCACTTCGGCGCGCAGCCCAGCGTATCGGTCACCATCGGGTAATCGAGCGTGGTCGCCAGGATCTTGCCCTTGTCCGGGTTCTGGCGCACCGTCGACAGATACGGCTCATAGGTCATGGCGCCGTCGTTCTGGCCGGCCACGAAGGCCTGCGCGGCCGCCTGCGGCGACAGCGTGGTGGTCTTGATGTCCTTGAGCGTCATGCCGTTCTTCTTCAGCATCCAGGCCAGGCCGAAATACGGCGCGGTGCCCGGCGCATCGACGCCGATGGTCTTGCCCTTCAGGTCGGCAAAGCTCTTGACGTCGCTGCGCACGGCCAGGCCGTCGGCGCCGTAGGACTTGTCGAGCTGCACGATCTGGGTGATGGGCACGCCGTTGGCGTTCCAGGCCACATGCGTTTCCACCGTGGTGGCCGCGCACTGGATCGCGCCCGAGGCCAGCGCCAGGTGGCGGTCCTTCTGCGGGATCATCTTGATGTCGACGTCCACGCCATGCTTCTTGAAGATGCCGGCCTTGTCGGCCAGCGTCAGCGGCGCGAAACCGGTCCAGCCGCTCATGCCCAGCGTGACCTGGGTATTCTGCGCCTGGGCCGCACCGGCCCCCAATGCCGCAACCAGCACCGCGGCCTGCACTGCCATCCGACCGCGAATCCTGCTGTGATTCCTCATCTGTACGCTCCTTTGGTGTGTCCGTCGACGGCAGGCCATGCGTGTGGCCGCGCTCGTTTTCGGACATTAAACATTACCTGTATATACAAGTCAACGTAGGGCTTCCACCAAGCAACCAGGCGGACAAACACCTTGAAAGGCGCTTTCCAGAGCGGGGAATCCTCAACAGGCCTCGCACCACCCCGGTTCACGGATTGCAGTGTCGGCACCAGGCCGGGGCGATGGAAGTGCTGCTGTATAGACAGGACAAAAACGACGCAAAGGCACAGCAAACCCCGTGCCAGCCGCACCGGGACGCGCCGGCAAGGCGGTCAGGTGTCGAAGAAGGAGGTGACAGTCGGGTAACGCAGGCGCAGGCGCAGCTCGCGTTTCAAGCGGCGGTTGTCGAGGCGGCGCGATTCGCTCATGAAACTCAGCAGCGTCTTGTCGATCACTTCATGCGCCTGCCCGCGCGTGATGCGCGGCGGGCGCGGCAGGCCGCGGCGGTCCGCGACCAGGTCGAAGTAATCGGCCATGCGCAGCTCGGTGTCGTCGCTGGCATGGACCACGCGCTGCGCGCGGCCGCGGAACAGCGCCGCGACCATAGTGCGCGCCAGGTCGTCGGCATGGATATGGCTGGTGTAGACATCGTCCTGCGGCACCAGCGCGGGCGTGCCGCGGTGCAGGCGCGCCAGCGGCAGGCGGTCTTCGGCATAAATGCCGGGGATGCGCACGATGCTGGCACGCCAGCCGGCATCGCGGCCGAAGCCGCGCACTGCCTGCTCGGCGGCCACGCGGCGGCGCGCGCGGGCGGTCTGGGGCCGCACGGCGTGGAATTCCGAGACCCGGGCGCCCTGCCGGTCGCCGTACACGCCCGACGTGCTGGCGTAGACAAACGCAGCGCGGGGCCTGCCCCGGTCGGGTAGAATGGCGGGCTCGCCGGGAAGCATGCCGGCCGACGTCCTGGCCTTGCGCCAGGCCGCCCGGCGCAAGGCGGCGAGCAAGGCACGCGTGCGCGGATCGCCTTCGCCCTGCCCGGGCGGCGGCGCCAGGTCCAGCACCTGCGTGGCCAGCCCATGCAGCCGTGCCAGCGTGGCCGGCCGGTCCAGGTCCGCCACCAGCGGCACCGCGCCGGCGGCGCGCAGTTCAGCCCGGCGCGCCGGCTGTGAGGTCACGGCAAAGACACGCATGCGCGACGACAGGATTCGCAGGCAGCGCGTCCCCACATCCCCGCAGCCGACGATCAACAGGCGCGGGCGGCCCAGCCGGCGCGAAGGCGCCGGCAGCCGCGGGACTTGTGGGAGGCGCGAGGGCTGCAGCTTCGACAGAATTTGGCTCATAGACCGATTATGGCTTATCAAGTAACCGTCATGCCCAGCGGCCACAAGTTTGAAGTGGCAGCGGACGAAACCATCCTCGGCGCGGCCCTGCGCCACAGCATCGGGCTGCCCTACGGCTGCAAGAACGGCGCCTGCGGCTCGTGCAAGGGCCGCGTGCTCGAAGGCACCATCGTGCAGGGCGACCACGCCCCGGCGGCACTGACCGCGCAGGAGAAAACCGAGGGCCGCGCCCTGTTCTGCTGCGCCAACGCCGCCTCGGACGTCACCATCGAGTGCCGCGAGGTCCACGGCGCGGGCGACATCCCGATCAAGAAGGTGCCGTGCCGCGTGACCGCGATCGAGCGCCTGGCCGACGACGTGATCGCCATCAAGCTGCAGCTGCCGGCGACCGAGCGCATGCAGTACCTGGCCGGCCAGTACGTGGAATTCCTGCTGCGCGACGGCAAGCGCCGCAGCTATTCGATCGCCACGCCGCCGCATGAAGACGGCCCGATCGAACTGCATATCCGCCATATGCCCGGCGGCGCCTTCACCGACTATGTTTTCGGCGCCAGGGAAGGCCAGCCGGCCATGAAGGAGCGCGACATCCTGCGCTTCGAGGGCCCGCTGGGCAGCTTCTTCCTGCGCGAGGAGTCCGAGGCCCCGATTATCCTGCTGGCTTCCGGCACCGGCTTTGCGCCGATCAAGGCCATCGTCGAGCACGCCGCCTACACCGGCATCCAGCGCCCGATGACCCTGTACTGGGGCGGCCGCCGGCCCAAGGACCTGTACATGCATGCGCTGTGCGAGCAGTGGGCGCGCGAGCTGCCCAACTTCCGCTACGTGCCGGTGATCTCCGACGCGCTGCCTGAAGACAACTGGCAGGGCCGCACCGGCTTTGTCCACCAGGCCGTGATCGCCGACCATCCCGACCTGTCGGGCCACGAGGTCTATGCCTGCGGCGCCCCGGTGATGATCAATGCCGCGCGTGGCGACTTCACTCGCCAGTGCAAGCTGCACGAGGACGCGTTCTTCGCCGACTCGTTCACCTCCGAGGCCGACATGCACCCGGCCACTCCCGCGGCCTGAGGCCGCCCGAGAGCCGTTCCCTCAGCGCAACAATGCCCGGGCCAGCCAAAATTCGTTTTGACACCCGGGCGCATGCGCCTTATATTTGCCCGCATGCACATGACCTTCAACCGACGCCGCAGCTTCCGTACGTCGCTCCCCGCTGGGGTGCCGCGCGGCTGACCGTCGACTGCGTCTGTTCATGTCAACGAGCCACGGGCAACCCCCGTGGCTTTTTGTTTTTGTCCCGGTTGTTACGCCCGTCCGTCCATCGTTTAAAGCCGACCCCTGGAGTCCGCCATGGCATTTGCTGAGTATCCCGTCCAATCCCTGATGTACATCACCAACCGGCCCGAGCTCGTGTTCACCGAGGGCAAGGGCTCCTGGCTGACGGATCACAACGGCAAGCGATACCTGGACTTCGTGCAGGGCTGGGCAGTGAACTGTCTGGGCCATTCCAACCAGGGCATGATCGACGCGCTGGTGGCCCAGTCGCACCGGCTGATCAACCCGAGCCCGGCCTTCTACAACGAGCCGATGCTCAAGCTGGCCCGGCAGCTGACCGACCACAGCTGCTTCGACAAGGTCTTCTTCGCCAACAGCGGCGCCGAGGCCAACGAAGGCGCGATCAAGCTGGCGCGCAAATGGGGCCGCAAGCACAAGGACGGCGCCTTCGAGATCATCACCATGGACCACAGCTTCCATGGCCGCACGCTCGCCACCATGAGCGCGTCGGGCAAGGCCGGCTGGGACACCATCTTTGCGCCGCAGGTGCCGGGCTTCCCGCGCGCCGATCTCAACGACCTGGCCTCGGTGGAGAAGCTGATCACCGACAAGACCGTCGGCATCATGCTGGAACCGGTGCAAGGCGAAGGCGGCGTGATCCCCGCCACGCGCGAGTTCATGCAGGGCCTGCGCGCGCTGGCCGACAAGCACAGGCTGCTGCTGATCGTCGATGAAGTGCAAACCGGCTGCGGCCGCTGCGGCACCCTGTTCGCCTACGAGCTGGCAGGCGTGGAGCCGGACATCATGACGCTGGGCAAGGGCATCGGCGGCGGCGTGCCGCTGTCGGCGCTGCTGTGCAAGGCCGAGGTCGCCAGCTTCGAGGCCGGCGACCAGGGCGGCACCTACAACGGCAACCCGCTGATGACCGCGGTGGGCAGCGCCGTGATCGAGCAGCTGACCGCGCCGGGGTTCCTCGACGACGTCAAGGCCAAGGGCGAATACCTGCGGGAACAGCTGCTGGCGCTGTCCGCCGAGTTCGGCCTGGCCGGCGAACGCGGCGACGGCCTGCTGCGCGCGCTGATGCTGGGCAAGGACATCGGCCCGCAACTGGTGGAAGAAGCCCGCGACATGGTGCCGCAAGGCCTGCTGCTGAACGCACCGCGCGCCAACCTGCTGCGCTTCATGCCCGCGCTGAACGTGACGCGTGAAGAGATCGACCAGATGATCGGCATGCTGCGCACGCTGCTGAAGAAGCTGGCCTGAGTCCTGGTCATTCGCCAGACGGAAAAAAAGCCTCGCGCGCGCGAGGCTTTTTTCTTTGTGGTGCCGCAGAGGAGTGAGGGAGAGAGCCAGCGCCGCAGAACCCGCGCACACCAGCCTGAGCAGGCGTTGCGCGGGGCCCCGCGGCAAGGGGAAAGGCCTTGCGCCTGCGTGCGCCTGCCCTCTCCCTCACCCCTCTTGCGGCGGGGTGGGAGGCGGCAGCGCGCGCCTTACTCGCCCAGGTAGGCGGCCCGCACCTTGGGATCGTCGAGCATCTGCTTGGCGTCCCCGCTCATGGTGATCAGGCCCGACTCCATCACGTAGCCGCGGTGGGCAGCCTGCAGCGCCAGGCGCGCGTTCTGCTCCACCAGCAGCACGGTCACGCCCTGTGCCGAGATGTCGCGCACGACCTCGAAGATCTTCTCGACCATGATCGGCGACAGGCCCATCGACGGCTCGTCCAGCAGCAGCACCTTGGGCTGGCTCATCAGCGCGCGCGCCATTGCCAGCATCTGCTGCTCGCCGCCGGACATGGTGCCCGCCAGCTGGTTGGCGCGTTCCTTCAGGCGCGGGAAGATGCCGAACATGCGCTCGACGTCGGCCTTGATGCCGGCGTCGTCGTTGCGCGTGTAGGCGCCCATCTGCAGGTTCTCGGTGATGGTCATGCGCGCGAACACGCCGCGGCCTTCCGGCACCATCGCCAGGCCCTGCTTGAGCAGCGCGTAGCTGGGCACGCCCTTGATCGACTTGCCCATGTATTCCACGTCGCCGCTGGCCCAGCCCTGCAGGCCGGTGATGGCCTTCATGGTGGTGGTCTTGCCGGCGCCGTTGGCGCCGATCAGCGTCACCAGCTCGCCGTCCCGGATTTCCAGGTCAATGCCCTTGACGGCCTGGATGCCGCCGTACGCGACCTTGAGGCCGGAGATCTTCAGTACTGTCTGTGTCATTGCTTGTCCTCCGGCCATCAGTGTGCCGATGCGCCGAGGTAGGCCTCGATCACCGCGGGGTTGTTCTGCACTTCGTGCGGCAGGCCCTGGGCAATCACCTTGCCGTAGTCCAGCACCGTCATGCGGTTGCACAGGCCCATCACCAGCTTCACGTCGTGCTCGATCAGCAGGATGGTCTTGCCATCGTTGCGGATCTTGTCGAGCAGTCCGCGCAGCTCCACCTTCTCGGTCGCGTTCATGCCCGCGGCCGGTTCGTCCAGTGCCAGCAGCTTGGGCTCGGTCGCCAGCGCCCGCGCGATCTCGAGCCGGCGCTGGTGGCCGTAGGAGAGGTTGCGCGCGGTGAAGTTGGCGTACTTGCCGATGCCGACATAGTCGAGCAGGTCGTGCGCCATGTCCTCGATGCCCTCTTCCTCGCGGCGCACCGCGGGCGGGCGGAAGATCGCGCCGAACACGCCGGCCTTGGAGCGCACGTGGCGCCCCACCATCACGTTCTCGAGCGCAGTCATCTCGCCGAACAGGCGGATGTTCTGGAACGTGCGCGCGATGCCGGCCCTGGCGACCTCATGCACGGCGGTCGGCTGGTAGGGCTTGCCGCCCAGCACGAACTCGCCTGAATCCGGCGTGTACAGGCCGGTGATCACGTTGAAGAAGGTGGTCTTGCCGGCGCCGTTGGGGCCGATCAGCCCGTAGATCTCGCCCGGCTTGATCTGCAGGCCCACCTCGGACAGTGCCTGCAGGCCGCCGAAACGCTTGTTGACCCCCTGTACCGACAGGAGGAAATCGTTGTTGCTCATGTTGTCCTCCTGGTCAGAAACGGCCCACGCTGCCCGCACGGCGCACCACCGGGCGGTCTTCCTTGCGCGGCGACGGCCAGATGCCCGCCGGGCGATACAGCATGACGCCGACCAGGGCCAGGCCGAACAGCAGCTGGCGCAGCACTTCGGCATCGACGATGACATGGCCGAACAAACCGGTCTGCATCGGCTCCGCCACCACGCGCAGCAACTCCTGGAAGCCCACCAGCAGGACGCCGCCCAGGATCACGCCCGGGATATGGCCCATGCCGCCAAGCACCACGATGGCCAGCACGTAGATCGATTCCCACAGCGTGAACGATTCCGGCGACACGAAGCCCTGGAACGCGCCGAACACCGCGCCCGAGGCGCCGCCGAACGAAGCGCCCATGGCAAAGGCCAGCAGCTTGATGTTGCGGGTGTTGATGCCCATCGCCTTGGCGGCGATCTCGTCTTCGCGGATGGCCACGAAAGCGCGGCCGATACGCGAGGTCTGCAGCCGCAGGCTCACGAACACGATCACGATGACCAGGAACACCAGCAGGTAGTAGTACATGAACACCGGCGTGAACTTGAGTCCGAAGATCTCGTGCGACTTCGAGAAGTCGAAGCCGAAGATATGGACCGGGTCCACCGCGGTGATGCCCTTGGGCCCGTTGGTGATGTTGACCGGGCGGTCAAGGTTGTTCATGAAGATGCGGACGATCTCGCCGAAGCCCAGCGTCACGATGGCGAGGTAGTCGCCGCGCAGCTTCAGCGTTGGCGCCCCGAGCAGCACGCCGAAGGTGGCGGCTACCAGGATCGCGATCGGCAACACGAACCACATCGACAGGTGGATGCCGGTGGGGAACAGTTGCTGGATCCACTCGAACTGGTTCGCCAGGTGGGGCGAGCCCAGCAGCGCCATCAGGTAGGCGCCGACCGCGTAGAACGCGATATAGCCCAGGTCAAGCAGGCCGGCAAAGCCCACCACGATGTTCAGGCCCAGCGCCAGCATGATGTACAGCAGCGCGAAGTCCAGCACGCGGACCCAGTAGTTGCCGCCCAGGGTCTGGACGAAGAACGGTGCGCACAGGGCGATCACCAGGAAGCCAATCAGTGCGGCCAGGGTCTTGGCCGGCACCTTGGTGGGCGCCGCGACGGCTGCCGTGGATGGAATCGGAGTATTCATGGATTCGCTCTCCTCAGGCGCGATCCGCCACGCGTTCGCCCATGATGCCGGACGGACGGAAGACGAGCACGGTGATCAGCACGATAAAGGCAAAGACGTCCTGGTAGTTCGAACCGAAGACGCCGTTGGTCAGGTCGCCGATATAGCCGGCGCCGAGCGCTTCGATCAGGCCCAGCAGCATGCCGCCGACCATGGCGCCAGCCAGGTTGCCGATGCCGCCCAGCACCGCGGCGGTAAACGCCTTCAGGCCGGGGATGAAGCCCATGTAGAAGTGGGCATTGCCGTAGTTGGTGGCCATCATCACGCCGGCCAGCGCGGCCAGCGTGGCGCCGATCATGAAGGTGGCGGAAATGACGAAATTGGGGTTCACGCCCATCAGGCCGGCCACCTTCTGGTTCTCGGCGGTGGCGCGCATGGCGCGGCCGAGCTTGGTGCGGTTGACCAGGGCCAGCAGGCCGGACATCACCATCACGGCCATGCCGATGATGACCATTTCCTTGCCGGTGATGGTGGCGCCGGTCGTGCCGATGTCGATCGGCTCGGACGGCAGCAGCTGCGGGAAGGTCAGCGGGTTGCGCGACCAGATCAGCATGCCCATCGTCTGCAGGATGATGGAGACGCCGATGGCGGTGATCAGCGGGGCCAGCCGTGGCGCATTGCGCAAGGGCCGGTAGGCGATCCGCTCGATCGAATAGGACAGGATCGCGCAGACTGGCATCGCGACCAGCGTGGCGATCACCAGCGTCAGCCATTCAGGCAGGCCGGGGGCGAACTTCTGCAATCCGAGGATGGCTGACAGGGCGGTCAGCGCGCCGATCATCAGCACATCGCCGTGGGCGAAGTTGATGATGCCGAGAATACCGTAGACCATGGTGTAGCCCAGTGCGATCAGCGCATAGATGCTGCCGAGCACCAGACCGTTCACGATCTGCTGGATAAGGATATCCATGAAAACTCCTGCTTCAGTCCCGGACCTTGCGGCATGGTGTGGATGCCGGGGGCGGGACCATGGTGTGTAATGGGTAACGTTGCGGTGGTTGGTTTGCTGGTAAGCGACCTGCCCTGCTCCATCCATGGTAAGGATGCTTCTACATTAGGCGAGGCTAAAAAGAACGGCACCGCAAAATACTCACGGTGCCGTTCGGATGGGCCGGTAAGCCCAGATTACATCTTCACGACGTCGAGGACGGACTTCTTCTTGTCCTTGTACTCGTACAGCGTGATGGTGCCTTCCTTCATGTCGCCCTTCTCGTCGAAGGCGATATTGCCGATCACGCCCTTGTAGTTGGTCTTGGGCATTTCGGCCAGGATGGCAGCCGGTTCGGTCGAGTTGGCGCGCTTCATGGCGTCGACGACGACCATCACGGCGTCATACGTGAACGGTGCATAGATCTGCACCGGGGCGTTGAAGCGAGCCTGGTAGCGCTTGGAGAAGTCCGCGCCCTGCTCCATCTTCGACAGGGCCAGGCCGGCCTCGGAGCAGATGATGTTGGTCACGGCGTCGCCCGCCAGTTCGGCCACCTTGTCGGTACAGACGCCGTCGCCGCCGACGATCTTGGCACCGATGCCCAGTTCCTTGGCCTGCTTGGCGAACGGGCCGCCGGTGGCGTCCATGCCGCCGTACATGATCACGTCAGGCTTCTTGCCCTTGATCTTGGTGAGAATGGCCTTGAAGTCGGTGGCCTTGTCGTTGGTGGCCTCGCGCGCCACCACGTTCACGCCGGCCGCCTTGGCGGTCTTCTCGAACTCGTCGGCCAGGCCCTTGCCGTAGGCGGTGGCGTCGTCGACGATCGCCACGCTCTTGGCATGGAGCGTCTTGCTGGCATAGTTGGCCAGTGCCGGGCCCTGCTGGGCATCGGTGGCCACCACGCGGTAGGTGGTCTTGAAGCCCTGCTTGGTGTAGTCCGGGTTGGTGGACGAGGGCGAGATCTGCACGATGCCGGCATCGCTATAGATCTTGGAGGCCGGGATCGACGTGCCCGAGTTCAGGTGGCCGACCACGGCCACCACCTTGGCGTCGACCAGCTTCTGCGCCACGGAGGTGCCCGTCTTGGGGTCGGCGGCATCGTCTTCGCCAACCAGTTCCAGCTTGATCTTCTTGCCACCGATCTCCAGGCCGGTCTTGTTGACTTCTTCCACGGCCAGGCGGGCGCCGTTTTCGTTGTCCTTGCCAAGGTGCGCGATGCCGCCGGTCAGCGGGGCCGCGTGGCCGATCTTGACGACGACTTCACCGCCGCCCGCTGCAGGAGCGGCTGCCGCCGGCGCCGAAGGCGCCGCATCAGCCGGCTTCTCTTCCTTCTTGCCGCAAGCGGCTACCAGCGCCACTGCGGCCGCAATCGGCAGAATCTTGGCAAACGTGATTTGCATGAGTGATCTCCTAGGATTCACGAAGACAGGGATTTTCAACGCCTCCCGGACGTTTCCCTGGACCGCCTTTGTTTAGTTTCAATTTGAAACGCGCGCATTGTATCCCCTTTCTTAGTCGATGCAATACGCGACGCAACATCCTTAACCATTTACCGGTCAAATGAGCTAGGGAATTTCCCCAATGCACAGATTGCGGCAATTCCCACTCACATGACGCGGCCGCCTCACCTACTTACAAGAATCGTGCCTGCGCCGCCCGGTGGCGCGGATAAGCATCGCCGGCACCACCTATAATGCGCCTTTATTAATTAGGTGTTTCATTTAAATTCAGCTGCACCGTTCTCTAATGTGCAGAATGTAGCGCCGCACCATAATAGGGAAAACCCCAAACCGGGGGATTACCCTGATTTGTCTGATCAGCAGGACAGCCATGTATTACCTGCACCATCGCCGTGCATTATTCGCGCCGGCCGGCTGCAAATCGGGCGTACCAAAGACAAAGGGCGCCGCATCAAGCGGCGCCCTTGTTCAAGGCGGGGCTGGCAGGCGGGCACGGCCCGCACCGGGTCAGGCGGCGGCGCTGGCCGGCAGCAGCCCACGCGGCAGCGGGAAGGCCATGTTCTCTTCGATGCCGTCAAGCGGGCGCACCTGGCTCGCGCCAAGCTCACGCAGGCGCTCGACGATGGACTGGGCTAGCGCCTCGGGCGCCGAAGCGCCGGCGGTCAGGCCGATGCGGCGCTTGCCGGCGATCCATTCGGGGCGCACCTGCTCGGGGGCGTCCACCATATAGGCCGGCACGCCCAGGCGCTCGGCCAGCTCGCGCAGGCGGTTGGAGTTGGAGCTGTTGGGGCTGCCCACCACGATCACCACCTCCACCTGCGGCGCCATGAACTTCACCGCGTCCTGGCGGTTCTGCGTGGCATAGCAGATGTCCTGCTTCTTGGGCTCGCGGATTTGCGGAAAGCGCGCCTTGAGCGCGGCCACGATCTCGCGGGTCTCATCCACCGACAGCGTGGTCTGGGTCACGTAGGCAAGCCGCGACGGGTCGGTAACCTGCAGCGTGGCGACGTCGGCCACCGACTCCACCAGCAGCATGCCGCTGCTGGCCTGGCCCATGGTGCCCTCCACTTCCGGATGGCCGCGATGCCCGATCATCACGATCTCGCAGCCCTCGGCGCGCATCTTGCTCACCTCGACATGCACCTTGGTCACCAGCGGGCAGGTGGCATCGAACACGTGCAGCCCGCGCGCGGCGGCGTCGGCACGCACTTCGCGCGACACGCCATGGGCGCTGAAGATGACGGTGGCGCCCGCGGGCACCTCGTCGAGCTCGCGCACGAACACCGCGCCCTTGCGGCGCAGGCCGGCCACCACATAGGCGTTGTGGACGATCTCGTGGCGCACGTAGATGGGCGCGCCGAAGCGCTCGAGCGCACGCTCGACGATCTCGATGGCACGGTCCACGCCGGCGCAGAAGCCGCGCGGCTGCGCCATCAGGATTTCTGCGTCGGGTGCGGGAGTCAGGTCAGGCATGCTGCGGTATCAGGATGGTTCGGCACACGTGCGGCGCGCTCAGAGAATGCCGATCAGCTGCACGTCGAACAGGATGGTCTGCCCGGCCAGCGGATGGTTGAAGTCAAAGAGCGCGGCGGTCTCGCCGAACTCCTTGAGCACACCGGCGTACTTGCCGCCGCCGGGCGCGTTGAACTCCACCAGGTCGCCCGGGCTGTAGTCCTCTTCGAAGGAACTGTTCTCGCGCAACGTGGCCAGCGACACCCACTGCAGCAGCTCGGGGTTGCGCGGGCCAAAGGCCTGCTCCGGCGCCAGCCGGTAGGTCATGCGCTTGCCTTCGGGCATGCCGAGCAGCGCCTGCTCCAGCGTCGGCGCGAACTGGCCCTGGCCGAGCAGCAGCGTGGCGGGCTTCTCCTCGAACGTGCTGACGACCTCGGTGCCGTTCTCGAGCGCGATGCTGTAGTGCAGGGTCAGGAAAGAGTCGGCCTGGACAGTCTTGCGGCCAGCCGTGCCGCCGTCGGTTTCCGACGCGAAAGTTTGCAAATTCATGGGTGATCAACCGGTCAACAACCCGTATTGTATTCGACTGGCCCATTGCCCGCCGCCCCCGGACCCGGCCTCACCCTCATCACGGCGTGACTACCCTGGAGTGCTCATGACCATTGCCAACTGGCCCGCCTGCGAGCGGCCCCGCGAGAAACTGATGGAAAGCGGCGCCGCCGCCCTGTCAGACGCCGAGCTGCTGGCCATCCTGCTGCGCGTGGGCGCTGCCGGCAAAAGTGCCGTGGACCTCGCACGCGAGCTATTGCACCGCTTCGGCTCGCTGACAGCCCTGTTCGCGGCCGAGGGGCGCGCACTGACAAGCGTCCGGGGCATGGGCGAAACCAAGTATGCCCAACTGCAGGCCATTCCGGAGCTGGCACGGCGTGCGCTGGCCGAATCGCTGCGCCTGCCCACCGGCTTCGACGGCCCGGCGGCGGTGCGCAACTACCTGCGCCTGACGCTGGCGCCGCTGCCGCACGAGGTCTTCCTGTGCCTGTTCCTGGATCCGCGCAACCGCATGGTGGCCAGTGAAGAAATGTTCCGCGGCACGCTGACGCGCACCGCCGTCTACCCGCGCGAGGTGGCGCGCCAGGCGCTCGTGCATAATGCGGCCGGCATCATCGTGGCGCACAACCACCCGCGCGGCACCACCGCGCCGAGCCACAGCGACATCCGCCTGACCCACGAACTGGCGCGCACCCTCGATCTGATCGACGTGCGGCTGCTCGACCATTTCATCGTGGCCGGCCAGGAAATCCGCTCGCTGGCCGACTGCTGCGACCGCCTGCCCGGGCTGTGACGCCAACGCCACGGCACATACAGCGCAGCAACACCGGATAACGCCAAAGCACAGAAGGCATTGATTCGGCGAGGGAATCCGGTCTATAATGCCCGTTTTGCTGAAGTCTCAACCGCTGCAGTCCGGGCCCGCGCGCCTTTTGTTGATCTGTTGCGAACATTGTCCACGAATAGAAGATTTAGGAGTGCTTCATGGCACGCGTCTGTCAAGTGACCGGGAAAGCGCCGATGGTCGGCAACAACGTTTCCCACGCAAACAACAAGACCAAGCGCCGTTTTCTGCCCAACCTGCAGAATCGTCGTTTCTTCGTTGAATCCGAAAACCGCTGGGTGAGCCTGCGCGTCTCGAACGCCGGCCTGCGCCTGATCGACAAGAAAGGCATCGACTCCGTGCTCGCCGACCTGCGCGCACGCGGCGAAGTCTAATTAGGAGCACATCATGGCAAGCAAGGGCGGCCGCGACAAGATCAAGCTGGAATCGACCGCAGGTACGGGTCATTTCTACACGACCACCAAGAACAAGCGCACCATGCCGGAAAAGATGGAGATCATGAAGTTCGATCCCGTCGCCCGCAAGCACGTCGCTTACAAGGAAACCAAGATCAAGTAATTGATCCCGGTTCCCGCCAGAAAGCCCCGCCATGCCGCGGGGCTTTTTGTTGCCTGCGCGCCGCGCAGGCCTGCGGGGCGATAAGCGCCCACCCCCACGCGACGCGCTGATGCGCGGGATGGCGCTTCAGGTGTAGACTTTCCCGTTTCCTCCTTTTTGCCTGGCGCCCCCCAGCGCACTCCGCACCATGAATTTCGACGTCGCCATCGTCGGCAGCGGCCTGGCCGGCCTTACGGTCGCGCTGCAACTGGCCGACACCCACCGGGTGGCCATCCTCAGCAAGCGCGCCATGACCCAGGGCGCCAGCGACTGGGCGCAGGGCGGTATTGCCGCCGTGCTGGATTCCGGCGACAGCCATGACGAGCATACGCAGGACACGCTCGTCGCCGGTGCGGGGTTGTGCGACGAAGAGGCCACGCGCTTCATCGTGGAGCATGGGCGCGAGGCCATCCAGTGGCTGATCGACCGCGGCGTGCCGTTCACGCGCGACGAACAGGCCGAACTGGGCTTCCACCTGACGCGCGAAGGCGGCCACAGCCGCCGGCGCATCATCCACGCCGCCGACGCCACCGGCCATGCCGTGGTCAGCACGCTGCTGCAGCAGGCCATGCAGCACCCGAACATCACCATCCTGGAAGACCACTTCGCAATCGACCTGATCACCTCGCGCAAGCTGGGGCTGCCGGGCAACCGCTGCTACGGCCTGTACGTACTGGACGACAGCACCGGCGCGGTGCGCACCCTCACCGCCACGCACACCGTGCTGGCCGCGGGCGGTGCCGGCAAGGTCTACCTGTACACCACCAACCCGGATACGGCCACCGGCGACGGCATCGCCATGGCCTGGCGCGCGGGCTGCCGGGTTTCGAACATGGAGTTCATCCAGTTCCACCCGACCTGCCTGTACCACCCCTACGCCAAGTCCTTCCTGATCTCCGAAGCGGTGCGCGGCGAAGGCGGCCTGCTCAAGCTGCCCGATGGCACCCGCTTCATGCCCGAACACGATGCGCGCGCCGAACTGGCGCCGCGCGACGTGGTGGCGCGCGCGATCGACTTCGAGATGAAGAAGCGCGGCCTGGACTGCGTCTACCTGGATATCAGCCACCAGCCCGAATCCTTCCTGAAAGAACACTTCCCGACCATCCACGCGCGCTGCCTGGAGCTCGGCATCGACATCACGCGCGAGCCGATTCCCGTGGTGCCGGCCGCCCACTACACCTGCGGCGGCGTGGTCACCGACACCTCCGGGCGCACCGATATCGGCAATCTGTACGCCGTGGGCGAAACCGCCTGCACCGGCCTGCATGGCGCCAACCGGCTGGCCTCCAACTCGCTGCTCGAATGCATGGTGATCGGCCGCGCCGCGGCCGAGGACATCGCTTCCAAGGACAAGGCCGGGCTGCCTGACATCACGCTGCCGGCCTGGGATGAAAGCCGCGTCTCCGATGCCGACGAGGAAGTGGTGGTGTCGCACAACTGGGACGAGCTGCGCCGCATGATGTGGAACTACGTCGGCATCGTGCGCACCAGCAAGCGGCTGGAGCGCGCCCAGCACCGCATCGGCCTGCTGCGCGAGGAAATCGCTGAGTACTACGCCAACTTCCGCGTCACCAGCGACCTGCTGGAGCTGCGCAACCTGGTCGAAGTGGCCTCGCTGATCGTGGACAGCGCCTATTCGCGCCACGAAAGCCGGGGCCTGCACTTCAGCCGGGACTATCCGGATACCCTGCCCAAGGCGCTGCCGACGGTGATTCAGCCGCCAGCCACAAGGAAGCGCTGACGGCCGGCCAGGCAAAGCAAAACGGGGTGGCGCCGCAAGGCCCCACCCCGTTTTTCCGGTATCGCGCGAAGCGTCAGCCGATGATCCGCAGCGAATAGTCCGTCGCCCGCACGTCCTTGGTCAGCGCACCAACCGAGATCCGGTCCACGCCGGTTTCGGCAAAGGTGCGGATAGTATCGGCATTGACGCCGCCCGACACCTCCAGCAGCGCCCTGCCCCGATTGATCCTGACCGCATCCTGCATCATCGGCACGGTGAAGTTATCGATCAGCACCGACTTCGCACCGGCCGCAAGCGCTTCTTCCAGTTCGGCCAGCGTTTCCACCTCGATCTGCACCGACGCCCTGGTATCGAGCGCCAGCGCCGCCTGCATGGCCGCGCTGATGCTGCCAGCCGCGGCGATATGGTTTTCCTTGATCAGGATGCCGTCGTACAGCGCCAGCCGCTGGTTCTCGCCGCCGCCGATGCGGACCGCGTACTTCTGCGCCAGGCGCAGGCCCGGCAGCGTCTTGCGCGTATCCAGCACGCGCGCGCGGGTGCCGGCGATCAGGTCGGCATAGCGGCGCGTGGCGGTGGCCACGCCCGACAGCAGCTGCAGGAAATTCAGCGACGGGCGCTCCGCCGTCAGCAGCGAGCGCGCCGGGCCGGTGATCTCGCAGACCACCGAATCGTGCGCCATGCGGGCACCTTCCTGCTGCAGCCAGTGCACCTCGAGCGCCGGGTCGACCGCGCGCATGCAGGCATCGAACCACGGCTGGCCGCACAGCACTGCGGACTCGCGCACGATCACGCGCGCGCGTGCCGCCTTGGCCGCAGGCACCAGCAGGCCGGTCAGGTCGCCGCTGCCGACATCCTCGTCAATGGCGGCCTGCACATTGGCTTGCAGCGCTGCCTGCAGCGCCGGACCGTAGCTGTCGAAAATCGAATTCACGCTCATGCCGGGCCAATCCCCTTGAACAGCGCCTGTTCCTTGGCCAGGTCTGCCGACGGACGCACATTGCGCTTCTGCGCGGCGGCGAAGTCCAGCATGCGGTTGATGCAGGTCACCGCCTGGCGCCCGATCACCGGGTCGACATGGATCTCGTTGCGGCCGGTTTCCAGCACCTCGGCCAGGTTGGTGAGCGCGTTCATGGCCATCCACGGGCAGTGCGCGCAGCTCTTGCAGGTCGCGCTGTTGCCGGCCGTGGGTGCTTCAATGAAGTGCTTGCCGGGCGCCGCCATGCGCATCTTGTGCAGGATGCCGTTGTCGGTGGCGACGATGAACTCGGTCGCGTCCAGCTTCTGTGCGGCCTCGATCAGCTGCGAGGTCGAGCCGACCACATCGGCCTGTGCCACCACGTTTTCCGGCGACTCAGGGTGCACCAGGATCTTGGCGTTGGGGAATTCGCGGCGCAGCAGGTCCAGCTCGATGCCCTTGAACTCGTCGTGCACCAGGCACGAGCCCTGCCACAGCAGCATGTCGGCACCGGTCTGCTTCTGGATATAGCTGCCCAGGTGCTTGTCCGGCGCCCACAGGATCTTCTTGCCCTGCGCATGCAGGTGCTCGACGATCTTCAGGCCGATGCTGGAGGTCACCATCCAGTCCGCGCGCGCCTTCACGGCGGCGCTGGTGTTGGCGTAGACCACCACGGTGCGGTCCGGGTGCGCATCGCAGAAGGCGGCGAACTCATCGGCCGGGCAACCCAGGTCGAGCGAGCAGGTCGCGTCCAGGTCCGGCATCAGCACGGTCTTCTCGGGGCTCAGGATCTTGGCGGTCTCGCCCATGAAGCGCACGCCCGCCACCACCAGGGTCCGGGCCTCGTGGTCGCGGCCGAAGCGGGCCATTTCCAGGGAGTCGGAGACACAGCCGCCAGTTTCCTCGGCCAGGTCCTGCAGGTCGGCGTCGACGTAATAGTGCGCCACCAGCACCGCATTGCGTTCCTTGAGCAGGCGGCGAATACGCGTCTTCAGGGACTGGCGCTCGTCGGGTGTCAGCACCGGCGGCACCTTGGCCCAGGCATGGGCCACGCAGCTGCTGCCAGTGGCGTTTTCGGCATCCGCCAGGTTCGGCTTTTCGAACTCGACGGTCTTGATCGATTGTGGGGTCATCTCCGGTACTCCTCTAGACCTTCGCCAGCAAGGATGCGGCCCGGCCAGAATATTGGGGAGTTTATCTAAAACAAAAGCCCCGCCATGGGCGGGGCTTTGTCAAACCATACGGCGCGGCCGGATTGTATCAGGCGTAGCGGCGCAGGCGCAGCGAGAAATCTTGCAGCGCCTGGATGCCGCTGGCCTCGGCACGATGGCACCAGGCCTGCAGCTGCTGCAGCAGCTGCTCGCGCGTCAGGTTGGAACGGCCCCAGATGGCGGCCAGTTCACGGCGCATTTCGACGAAGGTCTGCAGCGCCTTGTTCTGTTCAACGATGCTTGCCAGCTGTTCGCGCTGCGGCGCGGCCAGCTTGGTTTCCTCGCGGTGGAACCACTTGCTGGCGGGCTTGAAGCTGCGGTACTCGGCCACGCGGCCTTCCTTGAGCTTTTCCAGTTCCTGGCGGAACGCGCCCTTGACGGCCTTGGCATAGCGCGCCATCACGTCATAGCGGTTGGCGATGATCGCTTCCAGCGTGTTGTGGTCAACCGGGCGGGCTTCCACCAGGCGTGCCTTGGGCGGAGTCTTCTTGACCTTGGCCAGGCCGACTGCCTGCATCGCGCGGATATAGCCCCAGCCCACATCGAACTCATACCACTTGATCGAGAACTTGGCCGAGGTCGGGTACGTGTGGTGGTTGTTGTGCAGCTCTTCGCCACCAATGATCAGGCCCCACGGCGACACGTTGGTCGAGGCGTCCTCGCAATCGTAGTTGCGATAGCCCCACCAGTGGCCCAGGCCATTGATGATGCCGGCGGCATGGATCGGGATCCACAGCATCTGCACGGCCCAAACGGTCATGCCGATCACGCCGAACAGCGCGAGGTCGATGATCAGCATCAGGCCGACACCCTGCCAGCCGAAGCGCGAGTACACGTTGCGCTCGATCCAGTCATTGGGGCAGCCATGGCCAAACTTGGCGATGGTTTCCTTGTTCTTGGATTCGGCACGATACAGCTCCGCTCCCTCCAGCAGCACCTTGCGGATGCCGCGGGTCTGCGGGCTGTGCGGATCTTCTTCGGTTTCGCACTTGGCGTGGTGCTTGCGGTGGATGGCGGTCCACTCGCGCGTGACCATGCCCGTGGTCAGCCAGAGCCAGAAGCGGAAGAAATGCTGGGCGATCGGGTGCAGATCCAGCGACCGGTGCGCCATGCAGCGGTGCAGGAAAATGGTGACACTGGCGATCGTGATATGCGTCATCACGAGCGTGTAGATGACGATCTCCCACCAGGTCCAGTTGGCAAGGCCGTTGGCGGCCCAGTCAAGAATAGTGTCGAACAAACTGTTCTCCGTCGGTTAAACAGGGACTTTCCCGTGCAGCCCGGCGGGGCCGGTGCACGCAACGCGCAGAAAAAAGGCTGCGAATCCAAGTGATTGCGATAGCTTTCTGGCGCCTGCCACGGGACCCGAAGTCATACCGGGCTCCCAGGCACACGAGTCTCGCGCCGGCGCCGGGATGGCCTGCGCTGGCGGGACAAGGTACGAGCCGCTGCAATCTGGCGGCTGTCTGATGTGGGAGCGTGCGCTGCAACCTGAAGCTGCAACCCGCGACAACCCGGCATTCTACCGGATCGCGCGACGCGCAAGCATACGCTATTTCCCGGATTTGGACGGAGCGCCACAGTTTTCGTTCCGTGGGTGGCGCATGCTGCGCCCATCTTGCGGTCTATGCGGCACTCGCCGCATTCGCTGCATCCGCTACCGTCTTAGATGGGGGCAGATCGTTGCCGGGCAAGGGTGCCTCGCCCAGCACGCGGAGTTCACGCTGCGGATAGGGGATGGAAATCCCATGCTCGCGCAGCGTGCGCCAGATCGCGCGGTTCATCGCCGACTGCACCCCCAGCTTGCCGTTCTGCGGATCGGCCACGAAGACCGCAACCTCGTACTCGATGCCGCTATCGGCAAACAGCACCAGGAAAGCGGCGGGCTCCGGGTCGGGCAGCACGCGCGGCAGGTCGCGCACGCATGCGGTCAGCAGCGCGATCACCGTTTCCGGATCGGCGTTGTAGTCTGCCTGCACCCGGGTGGCCACGCGCACATTGGTGTTGGAGAACGAATGGTTCTGCACCGGCTGCGCCACCAGCTGCTCGTTCGGCACCAGGGTTTCGCCATCGCCGTTGCGCACCACCGTATAGCGGGTGCGGATCTGCGACACGATGCCGGTGTACTTGTCCACCGTGATCTGGTCGCCCAGCTTGACCGAGCGGTCCAGCAGGATGATGAAGCCGGAGATGTAGTTGCTGGCGATCTTCTGCAAACCCAGCCCCAGGCCCACGCCCAGCGCGCCGCCGAACACCGACAGCACGGTCAGGTCGATCCCCACCAGCGACAGGCTCAGCAGCAGCGACACCAGCAGCAGCAAGGCCTTGGAGATGCGCGTCAGCACCACCTTCAGGTTGCCGTCGAGGTTGGCCGAGCGCATCAGCCGCTCTTCCAGCCAGGAACCGAACCACAGCGCCACCAGCACCGTCAGCAGGATCCAGACCACCGCCATCAGGGTCTCGGCCAGGCTGATCTTCTGCTTGCCGCCGATCGCAAAGCGCACGCCCTGCATCCACGCCACCACGTCCGCCAGCACGCCCAGCACGTACAGTGCCATGCCGGCCCACACCAGCGTGGTCAGCACCTTCTCCACCAGCAGCAGCATGCCATGCAGCTGGCCACTGCCCGACATCACCCGGCGCAGCACATAGAAGGTGGAATTCAGGAAGGTGATGCCGAACAGCGGCACCAGCGCCAGGCGCAGCACGCTGATCGGGATCAGCGGCTCCAGCGCAAAGCGGGCGATCAGCACCAGCACCCATCCGGCCAGGGGGAACATGGCGCGCTCGAGGCTGGCGGCGGCAAAGCGCACGGAGAAGCTTGAGCCTTGGTAGCGCGCTTCAAGGCGCCGCACCACGAAGCGCGCCAGCGGCCAGGCCACCAGCAGGCAGCCGGCCAGCACCAGCAGCTGCCAGAAGAAGCCCGGCCCGCCTGCGTCGCGGATCAGGTCGTCCAGCATCTTGCCGAACATGGAGTGGGAGGCCTTCAGGTCTTTCAGGCCACCCAGGTCGGACAGGGTCTCACCGTTCATCGAGGAAACTCAGGGTTGGCGCGGCCGCCCGCGCGATCGGCAGGCGGCCCGGCAGGCACCGGCGCTCAGCTGGTGCGTTCCAGCACCGCGGCAAAGAAGCCGTCGGTCTGGTGCAGGTGCGGATACAGGGCAAACATGCCGTTGTCCGGCAGCCCGGTCACTTCGATCTTCTGCTCGGCCAGCACTTCGGCGGCCGGCACCAGGCGGAAGTTGGGGTGCGCAGCCAGGAAGTCGCGCACGATCTGCTCGTTTTCGGCTTCCAGCACGCTGCAGGTCGCGTAGACCACGCGGCCGCCGCCCTTCACCAGCCGCGCGGCCGAATCCAGAATCGCGCTCTGCTTGGCAGTCAGTTCCAGCACCGACTCCGGCGATTGCCGCCATTTCAGGTCGGGGTTGCGGCGCAGCGTGCCCAGGCCGCTGCAGGGCGCGTCGACCAGCACGCGGTCGGCCTTGCCGGCCAGGCGCTTGATCTTGGCGTCGCGCTCGGAGTCGATCAGCACCGGATGGACGTTGGACAGCCCGCTGCGCGCCAGCCGCGGCTTCAGGTTGGCCAGGCGCTTTTCCGATACGTCGAAGGCATAGAGCCGGCCGGTCGAGCGCATCGCCGCGCCCAGCGCCAGGGTCTTGCCGCCCGCGCCGGCACAGAAGTCGACCACCATCTCGCCGCGCCTGGGTGCGACCAGGTTGCACAGCAGCTGGCTGCCCTCGTCCTGCACCTCGACCAGGCCGTTGACGAAGATCGGCAACTGGTTCAGTGCCGGCTTGCCGGCCATGCGGATGCCGGCCGGCGCCATCGGCGTCGGCTCGGCGCCCAGGCCGGCGGCGTGCAGCTCGGCCAGCGCGGCCTCGCGGCTGGTCTTGGCCAGGTTGACGCGCAGGTCCAGCGGCGCCGGGCGCAGCAGCGCGTCGCCCAGGGCTGCGGCGAAGGCCTCGCCGTGGCCGCGCACCAGTTCGTCGTACAGCCACTCGGGCAGGTTGGCGCGCACGCGCGGCGCCAGGCTGGAGCGCTCGATCGTGGTCAGACGGTCCAGCCACTCGGCTTCTTCGGGATGCAGGAACGGCGTCAGCGTGTCGCGGCCCAGGGTCGCGGCCAGGCCCAGCAGCGCCAGCCGGCGCGAGGTCGCGCCCGTGCCGCTTTCGGCAAACTGGGCAAACTCGACGCGCCGGCGCAGCACCGCGTAGATGGCCTCGGCGATGATGCCGCGCTCGCGGTGGCCAAGCTTGCTGTTCTCGCGGAAGTAATAGCTCACCACGGCATCGGCCGGGCGCGCAAACAGCATGACCTTGCCCAGCAGGCGGTCGATATGCTGGATATGGGTGGCATGGAGGCCGCCATGCGAGCGGACCGGGGCACCGTTGGCATTGGGCGACTTGCGGATGGGGCTGCCCTTGCCCTTGCCCTTGCTGCGCGCGGGGGCATGTCCTTCGCTGCGCGGGGATCGGGTTCCTGCCTGGGTGCGACTCATGCCTTGACTCCTCCCGCCGGGGTATCGGCGGAGATGGCCATCAGCAATTGCGATTCGGCCGGGTTGATAACGTTGACTACGCCGTCCTGAAGTTGCAGGCGGTCCTCTACGAACCATTGCACGGCGCGGGGATAGATCACGTGCTCGCATTCGAGCAGGCGCGCGGCCAGGCTCTCGGGCGTGTCCGCCGGCCGCACATCAAGTGCAGCCTGAATCACGATCGGGCCATGGTCGAGTTCTGGGGTGACAAAGTGCACGGTGGCGCCATGCAGCTTGACGCCGGCGTCGAGCGCCTGCTTGTGGGTGTTCAGGCCCGGGAAGCATGGCAGCAGCGACGGATGGATATTCAGCAGCCGGCCCGCATAGCGGTCGACGAAGCCGGGCGTGAGTATACGCATGAAACCGGCCAATACCACCAGGTCGGGCGCGTGGGCGTCGATGGCCTCGGCCAAAGCCGCATCAAAAGCGGCACGGTCAGGGTGCTGGCGATGGTCGACCACGCCGGTTTCGATGCCATGCTGCTGCGCGAATTGCAGCCCGGCGGCGTCCGGCCGGTTCGACAGTACTGCCGCCACCCGGGCGGGCCAGCCGCCACCCGCGCAGGCACGGACGATGGCTTCCATATTGGAGCCTCGTCCGGAAATCAAGATGACAATTTTTTTCATCGCGCAATTCTACCAAGGCAAGGCGCTAAACTCTGGTAAAGCCAACGCATTACGTGCTTAATTCACGAGATTCGGACAGGGCGCGATGTCTCTAACATGTGACGGCATGCCCGTATACCCCCGATTGATGGATTGTGACGCTTCGCCCCCTCTGCTAGAGTGGGCGCTACGTCCACGCGCCAACCCTGTGCATGACACAGTGCTCGCCAAGAGCTGGTGACAACAAGGACGAAACGGGAATTTGAACGGGAATTCGCATGTCGAACGCTGCACCGACGTTGTTGGTGGTCGATGATCATCCTATGGCTTTGTCAGGCACTACGGCTTTCCTCGCCGAAGTCATGCCGGATGTGGCAGTCCATGCCGCCGGCAGTGCCCGCGAAGCCCTGACAAGCCTGCAGCAGGGTCTGCGCCCCGATATCGTGCTGCTCGATATCTGGCTGAACGATGGCACCGGCTTCGATGCCATGCAGTCGTTCAAGACCGTCATCCCCGGCGCACGCTTCATCTTCATGTCCGCCGAGGCCACCCCCGAGATCGTCGGCCGCGCCCGCGCGCTGTCGGCCTGCGGCTTCGTCGGCAAGCACCTTGATGCCAATGCCTTCACCGCCGCGGTGCGCAAGGTGCTGGCAGGCGACACCTCCTTCCCCACCGATGAGGCCCTGAACGGCCGCGCGCAGTCGTTCGGGCCCGCCCACGGCATTCCGGTCACGCCGGCCGAGCTCGGCCTGACGCCGCGCCAGGGCTCGGTGCTGGCACTGGTGCTGGAAGGCCTGCCGAACAAGGTGATCGCGCGCCGCCTGGGGCTGACCGAGAACACCGTCAAGGAGCACGTGTCAGCCATCCTGCAGCGCCTGGGCGTGCGCACGCGCATGCAGGTGATGTCGCGCATGGAGCGGTTCCGCCTGCGCCAGTAACGCAGGCCGGTACCCTACGCCGGCCGCAGCCAGCGGCGCAGCAGCAGCCGCAGCGAAGCCGGGTCCACCGGCTTGGGCAGCACGAAATATCCCGCCTCTTCCGCCGCCGCCAGCGCGGCGGATTTCAGGTCGCCGGTCAGCAGCGCGCTGCGCGCCTGCGGCTGCGTGTTCTGCCAGCGCTCGAGCAAATCCAGTCCGTTCTCGCTGCCGGGCAGGCGCAGGTCGCAGAAGATGATGTCCGGGCGCAGGCCCTTGGCAAACAGCTTGTCGGCCTCGGCGCCGTGCGCGGCGCAGGCCACGCGGATGCCCCAGGCCTCCATCAGCGCGATCCAGGCCTTGCGGATCTGGCTGTCGTCGTCGACCACCAGCACCGTGCCCTGCAGGCGGTCGGGCTTGGCCTCTTCCGCCTGCGCCATCGCGCGCATCTCGCGCACGCTGGCCACGGTCTCGGCCGGCACCGTCGCCAGCGCGAACCAGAACACCGAACCCTTGCCCGGCACCGAGCGCACGCCATAGGTGCCGCGCATCAGGCGCACGCATTCCTTGAAGATGGCCAGCCCCAGGCCCAGGCCCTGCGACGGGTCGCGCTGCGGGTTATGGACCTGGTAATACGGCGAAAAGATGTCGGGCAGGTGCTCGGGTGTCACGCCGGCGCCGGTATCCCAGACTTCCAGCCGCACATGCTTGCGGCGCTGGCGCGCGGTCACCAGCACACCGCCGCGCTGGGTGTAGCGCAGCGCGTTCTGCACCAGGTTGAACAGGGCCCGGCGCAACAGCACCGGCTCGGCCATGGCGTAGAGCTCGTCGGGCACGCGCGGGGTCAGGGTCAGGCCGCTTTCGCGCGCATCGGCGGCAAACTGGCTCATCACGTCGCGAATCAGCGCGCCCAGCTCGCATGGCTCCAGCGTCGGCAACACCTTGCGCCCTTCCAGCTTGGACAGGTCCAGCAGCGAACGGAACAGGAGGTCGATGGTCTGGGTGCCCGCCGCCACCTGCTCCACCAGCGGATGCAGCGCCGACGACTGGTTGCGCGCGCGCAGCGCCTCCACCAGCATCACCAGCGCATGCACCGGCTGGCGCAGGTCGTGGCTGGCGGCAGCCAGGAAGCGCGACTTCTCCTCGCTGGCATGCAGCGCGCGCTCCTTTTCCTCCTGGAACTGCTTGGCCAGGCGGCGGCTGTCGCCCTCGAGCTGGATGGCGCGCACCAGCGTGACCTGCAGGTGCAAGGCATGGCGCGACAGCATCAGACCATAGATCACCAGCAGCACCTGCACATAGACGCCATGGCCGGGGAAGGCGAATTCCGCCATCAGGATATTGGGCACCAGGATCGGCACGCCGGCATAGACCAGGTTCGACGGCACCGGCGCCTGCGACACCGCGCCGCCTGCCAGCACCCCAAGGGTCAGCAGGTACAGCACGCTGGAGAACACGGCCGAGCCCGTATACAAATGCAGCAGCGCCGAACTGCCCCAGGTCACGCCGGTCAGGAAGGCAACCGCGCGCATATTGTTCCACCACTTGCGCGTGTGCGCGGAGCGGCTCATCGAGGCATGGTCGCGCTGGTAGCCGACATAGAACCACAGGCCGCCGACCGTCAGCAGCAGCATCACCGCGCACCAGCCGAGCAAGGCCGCGCGGCTCACGTCGTTCCAGAATCCCAGCGTGGTCAGCGCGGGCAGCAGCACCGAGGCCACGATCGCCGTGGGCGAGTTCTTGTGCACGATGGCCATCAGCTTGGCGCGCGTCTCGACGTCGAGCTGGGCGGTCGCCTGAGGCAGGACTCGGGGCAGGAGCCGGGAAAAGAACCGGTTGGGCAGCGCTTTCAAGTGTGGCTGGCTTGGAATGGGCGGATGTCGGGGGCAGCAGGTGCCAGCGCCGAAGTGAAGCCGAAGTGGGCCATATCATGCCGCCTTTTGCGGCATTGCGCCATGCCGCGAGGGCCGGTTGCGGCACAAAAACAGCAGCGCGGCACCGGCCGCGGGCGGCGGGAGCGGCAAGCGGACCCATTCGCCTTATAATGCTCGCTTTACCTGAAACGTTTCCCGCCGTCCCCGTGAAAGTCTTCCGCGGCCTGCCCAACGCCGAAAGCCGGGCGCCCTGCGCGCTCACCATCGGCAATTTCGACGGTGTGCATCGCGGCCACCAGTCGCTGCTCGCGCGTGCGCGTGCAGCCGCCGACGCACGCGGCCTGCCGCTGTGCGTGATGACCTTCGAGCCGCATCCGCGCGAGTTCTTCACCCCGGACAAGGCCCCCACCCGCATCGCACTGCTGCGCGACAAGCTGGAAAGCCTGCGCCGCAACGGCGTGGACCGGGTGGTGGTGGAACACTTCAACGCCCACTTTGCCGCCCAGTCGCCGCAGGCGTTCGTTGAGAACGTGCTGTGGCACGGCCTGCACGCGCGTTGGGTGCTGGTCGGCGACGACTTCCGCTTCGGCGCCAGGCGCGCCGGCGACTTTACCTACCTGCAGGAAGCCGGGCGCCGCTACGGCTTCGATGTCGAGCAGATGGGATCGGTGTCCGAAGGCGGCATCCGCATCTCCAGCTCTGCCGTGCGCCAGGCGCTGGCCGACGGCGATCTGGAGCATGCCCGGCGCCTGCTCGGCCACGGCTATGCCATCAGCGGCCACGTGATCCACGGCCGCAAGCTGGGCCGCGACCTGGGCTTCCCGACGCTGAACCTGCGCATCTCGCACAAGCGGCCGGCAGTCAGCGGCATCTTCGTGGTGCAGGTGCACGGCATCGCCGACCAGCCCCTGCCGGGCGTGGCCAGCATCGGCGTGCGCCCCACCATCGAGGACGCCGGCCGGGTGCTGCTGGAAGTCCACCTGTTCGATTTCAAAGAGAACCTGTACGGCAAGCTGGTGCGGGTTGAATTCATGAAGAAGCTGCGCGACGAAGCGCGCTTCGACAACCTGGACGAGCTCACCGCCGCCATCGCCAAGGACAGCGCCGATGCGCGCGCCTTCTTCGGCCTGACCGCCCCGGGCGCGGCCGAAGGCAGCGGCGGGCGCGACTTCGCCACCTCCGCCACCGACCGAATTAGGTAGCGGCCGGCGCCCGCCCGCACGCCAGTGGCGCGGGCCCGGCACGCACGCCGCCGCCCCAGTCTTTCCGCGCGCCCGCCGGCCTGCCGCCGCCCGCGCGCCAACCCGAATTGCCCTGAGAATCGAAATGCCTGACGACAAACGCGCCAAGCCCGAGAAAAGCAAATATCCGGTCAACCTGCTCGACACGCCCTTCCCGATGCGTGGCGACCTGCCCAAGCGCGAGCCGCAGTGGGTCAAGCAGTGGCAGGACAAGCAGCTCTACAAGAAGATCCGCGCGGCCCGCAAGGGCGCGAAGAAGTTCGTGCTGCACGACGGCCCGCCGTATGCCAACGGCGACATCCATATCGGCCACGCCGTCAACAAGGTGCTCAAGGACATGATCATCAAGGCGCGCGGCCTGACCGGGCTGGACGCCGTCTACGTGCCGGGCTGGGACTGCCACGGCATGCCGATCGAGATCCAGATCGAGAAGAAATTCGGCAAGGGCCTGCCGGTGCAGGAGGTCCAGGCCAAGGCGCGCGCCTACGCCACCGAGCAGATCAAGCGCCAGATGGTGGATTTCGAACGCCTGGGCGTGCTGGGCGACTGGGACCACCCCTACCTGACCATGAACTACAGCAACGAGGCGGATGAACTGCGCGCACTCGGCAAGATCATGGAGAAGGGCTATGTGTTCCGCGGCCTGAAGCCGGTGAACTGGTGTTTCGACTGCGGCTCGGCGCTGGCCGAGGCCGAGGTCGAATACAAGGACAAGGTCGACCTGTCGATCGACGTGGGCTTCCCGTTCGCGCAAGCCGACAAGCTGGCACACGCCTTCAAGGTGCCCTTCGAGCAGCTCGACGGCAAGCCCGGCTGGATCGTGATCTGGACCACCACGCCATGGACCATCCCGAGCAACCAGGCGCTGAACGTGCACCCGGAAGTGGAATACGCGCTGGTCGAAACCCCGCGCGGCTACCTGATCCTGGCCACCGAGCGCGTCGAGGAGCAGCTCAAGGTCTACGGCCTGGAAGGCAAGGTCGTGGCCACCACCACCGGCGCGGCATTGTCGGAAATCCGCTTCCACCACCCGCTGGCCAGGATGGACGCGGGCTATGACCGCCTGTCGCCGGTCTACCTGGGCGACTATGTCACCACCGACACCGGTTCGGGCATCGTGCACTCGGCGCCGGCCTACGGCGTGGAAGACTTCCAGTCGTGCAAGGCGCACGGCATGGCCGATTCCGACATCATCAGCCCGGTGATGGGCAACGGCGTCTATGCCGGCACGCTGCCGCTCTTTGGCGGGCTGTCGATCTGGGACGCCAACCCGAAGATCGTCGAGGTGCTGCAGGCCTCGGGCAACCTGTTCAATTCGCACAAGTACACCCACAGCTACATGCACTGCTGGCGCCACAAGACGCCGATCATCTACCGTGCCACCTCGCAGTGGTTCGCGGGCATGGACGTGGACCCGGCCGACGAGAACGGCAAGACCGGCCCCACCCTGCGCGAGACCGCGCTGGCCGGCATCGACGCCACCGAGTTCTTCCCGGCCTGGGGCAAGCAGCGCCTGCACAACATGATCGCCAACCGGCCGGACTGGACGCTGTCGCGCCAGCGCCAGTGGGGCGTGCCGATGGCCTTCTTCCTGCACAAGGAAACCGGAGCGCTGCACCCGCGCACGCCGCAGTTGCTGGAAGAAGTGGCCAGGCGCGTCGAGCAGCATGGCATCGAGGCCTGGCAGACGCTGGACCCGGCCGAGCTGCTGGGCGACGAGGCCAGCCAGTACGAGAAGAACCGCGACACGCTGGACGTGTGGTTCGACTCCGGCACCACGCACTGGTCCGTGATCCGCGGCTCGCACCGCGACGACCTGTACGATCCGTCCGCCGATGAAGCCGATGGCCGCCTCGCCGACCTGTACCTGGAAGGCTCGGACCAGCACCGCGGCTGGTTCCACTCGTCGCTGCTGACCGCGTCGATGCTGTACGGCAAGCCGCCCTACAAGGCGCTGCTGACGCACGGCTTCACAGTCGACGGCGAAGGCCGCAAGATGTCCAAGTCGATCGGCAACACCGTGTCGCCGCAGGACATCTCGAACAAGATGGGCGCCGAGATCATCCGCCTGTGGGTAGCCTCGACCGACTACTCCGGCGAGCTGTCGATCTCGGACGAGATCCTCAAGCGCGTGGTGGAAGGCTACCGCCGCATCCGCAACACGCTGCGCTTCCTGCTGTCCAACCTGTCCGACTACGACCACGCCAGGCACGCGCTGCCGGCGTCGGAATGGCTGGAGATCGACCGCTACGCAGTGGCGCTGACCGCGCAGCTGCAAAAGGAAGTGCTGTCGCACTATGAGGTGTATGAATTCCACCCGGTGGTGTCCAAGCTGCAGACCTTCTGCTCCGAGGACCTGGGCGGGTTCTACCTCGATGTGCTGAAGGACCGCCTGTACACCACCGCGCCGGACTCCAAGGCCCGCCGCGCGGCGCAGAACGCGCTGTACCACATCACCCAGGCGATGCTGCACTGGATGGCGCCGTTCCTGTCGTTCACCGCCGAGGAAGCGTGGCAGATCTTCGCCCACGGCACCGAGCACACCGACACCATCTTCACCAGCACCTACTACGCGATACCGGAAGTCGACGATGGCGCCGACGACCTGCTGCAGAAGTGGCACACGCTGCGCGAAGTGCGCGCCGAGGTCACCAAGCAGCTGGAAGCGGTGCGCGTGGAAGGCGAGATCGGCTCGTCGCTGCAGGCCGAACTGACCATCCAGGCCGGCGGCCCGGTGCTGGACGCGCTGCAGAGCCTGGGCGACGACCTGCGCTTCGTGCTGCTGACCTCATCGGCCAAGGTAACGCACGCGCCCGAGGCCGGCGACCTGCTGGTCACCGTGACCCCGTCGACCCATGCCAAGTGCGAGCGCTGCTGGCACTACCGCGCCGATGTCGGCCACAACCCGGACCATCCGACCCTCTGCGGGCGCTGCGACAGCAACCTGTTCGGCGCCGGTGAACACAGGAGCCATGCCTGATGGCATCGACCACGTCCCGTTCCGCGCGCCCGGCACGCCGCAACAACAAGGCCGCCAGCACCACCCCGCTGCTGTGGATGGCCTTCGCGCTGCTGGTGGTGGTGCTCGACCAGTTCTTCAAGATCGTCATCGTGCGCACCTTCACCTATGGTGAATCGCGCCCGGTGACCGGCTTCTTCAACCTGGTGCTGGTCTACAACAAGGGCGCGGCGTTCAGCTTCCTGGCCGATGCCGGCGGCTGGCAGCGCTGGTTCTTCACCGGGCTGGGCATCGTGGTGGGCGCGTTCATCGTGTGGCTGCTGTATCGCCACACCGGACAGCGGCTGTTCTGCTTCGCGGTGTCGCTGATCCTGGGCGGCGCGGTCGGCAACGTGATCGACCGCGTGGTCTACGGGCACGTGGTCGATTTCCTGGATTTCTATGTGCGCAACTACCACTGGCCGGCCTTCAACGTGGCCGACTGCGCGATCACGGTCGGCGCGGTGCTGCTGATCGTGGACGAGCTGCGCAGGGTGCGGCGCCACTGAGCGCCCTGATTGTGTTCCCCTCTCCCCTCACGGGGAGAGGCTAGGGTGAGGGGCGGTTCAGCAAGGCACCACGCCACCAGAACCG